>JAYUOR010000072.1:0-5349 GCA_043760765.1 Planctomycetota bacterium
GATCCCCCAGGACTCGCGGCGGGCTTCTTCCGAGAGCAGGCTAGCGAAGGCGCTGACCGAGAACGCCGGGCTCGGCGCGAGCCCGAGACCCGCTTCGACATCCTCTTTCGAGATCACGAGATGCGTCCCGCGCACGAGTCGCGGCGAGTCGATCCCGGGCGGCGCGGTCCGGCACATCGCCGGAGTCGGAAGGGCGCGCCACGCGCCTGTGCCCGTGTCTTGAACGGGAGCCAACGCGACCATGAAGAATGCGGGAATGAGCGGCATCGGAATGGTTGGTTTCCCAGGAGGCAGATGGGGCGCAGCACACGCTATCGCCGCTGAACAATAGTCGACCGAGGGGCCGCGAACTACATGCCGAGGCCGGGCTGGTTCGCCCGCGCGCGTGCGAGACGGCTCACGATAGGGTAGGAAGAAGCGCACATGATCCGTGCCTGGTTGATCGTTGCAGGAGGCGACGCAAGTGCTTCGGGCGCGCGCTTTGAGCTCAAGCCGGGCCTGACGATGCTCGGAGGCGTTCGCGGGGACATTCCCGTGGCAGGGAGCGGCGGCGACTGCGTGCACTTGTGGAGCGACCCGCCCAAGCTGATTTTCGTCGGCGCGGGAGCTCCACCGCGGGTCAACGGACGTGTCGCGATGGAGGAATCGCTGCACGACGGCGATCGCATCGAATGGCGCGGCCTGATCGCGACCTTCGGCTGCGAAGGCGGGCCGCCGCCACTGCAGCAACTGCCCGCGGACTGGCACAGCCCCGACGTCGTCGCCAGCGAGCCGGCCGCTGCGGATCCACGAACTGCGGAAAGTGCCGGCGGCGCTGAATGGCGCTGGCTCAAGGCCGGCATCGCGGCGGAGCTTGCCTTGGCGGATCGCGATGTGATCAAGCGTTGGCAAGGCGCGGCGACACGAGGCGAGTTCAACGCCGAGGCCGCTTCGAAGGAGTTGCTAGCCTCGGCCGCTGAGCTCGCCGAGCGCGATCCCCGGCTGACGGAGCGCTGCTCGCGCCTGATGCGTGAACTGCTGATGTCGTCGGTCTCCAAGCGCCCGACGCGCCTGGAAGCCGTCAAGCCCGGTCGGGGCGGCTGCGGTTTCTTCCTGGGACAGCTGATCATCCTCCCGCTGGTCGCCCTGATCGTGATCGCCGGCATGCTGGTGGCCCGAACGCGCTTAGGTCAGAGCATCGACGGCATCCTGGATCGCACCGTCGAAGAAATTTTTCGCATCAAGGAAATGTTCTAAAACCGTGGACGGCGAACCCGGGGGCCCGCGCGGCTACACTGGGAAATCGCCTCGGTCACTCCCCGAGCGCACTCATGCCGCAAGATCCGACGCAGAAGCCCTCCGACGCAGATTCCGGTTTGTTCTCCCTGGCGCAGATCATGCATCTGATGCGCGTCGAGTTCGGCCGCGCCCAGCGCTACAACTATCCGATCTGTTGCGTGTTGCTGGCCGTCGATCGCCTGGCGGAGCTGCGCGACCTGTATGGCTACGATTCCAAGGAAGCGATTCTTGACGAAGTCGTCAAGCTGACCAAGGCCCAGGTCCGCCAGTGCGACTTCCTCGGCCGCCTGGCCGACGACCGGTTGCTGATCGTGGTCCCGCACACAGCCCTCGCTGGCGCCCGGACACTGGGCGAACGCTTGATGACCGGCGTGCGCGAACTCAAGTTCGAGAGCGATGGCCGGCGCCTGCGCGTGACCATATCCGTCGGCATCACCAGTTCGCTGGGCAACGACACGATGTTTTTCGACGCGCTGCTCGCGGCCTCCGAGGGCGCACTGGTCGAAGCCATGCGCGCGGGCGGCGATCGCATCGCGGAACGTGACCCCGGCGTCGTGAACCGCTAGCTGCTGCCCGCGGGCGGCGCCCGATACCCATGCGTGTCCTGCTTGCCGAAGACGAAATCACGATCGCTGTCACGCTGGGCGACGCCCTGTCCGAGGCCGGCCACGAGACGAGGGTCGCCGCGAACACGGACAGCGCTCTGGAGTTGATCGAGTCGTTCCAGCCCGACGCCCTGGTCACCGACATTCGCATGCCCGGCAGAGGCGGCATGGCCGTACTGGCGCGCTCGATCGAGTTGGATCCGCGCCGGCCCGTGATCGTGACCACCGGTTTCGGTTCGATCGATCAGGCGGTGGAAGCCATGCGACTGGGTGCGAAGAACTACGTCCAGAAGCCTTTTCGCAACGAATCGATCGTCGCGATGCTCGCCACCTTCGCGCAAGTCAGGAACCTGGAGGCCGCGAACGCCGCGCTACGCGAAGAGCTGCGCAGCCACGCCGCGTTCGAGGGCATCGTCGGCGCGTCGGCTCCGATGCGCGCGGTCTTCGATCGCATCCGCACGGTGGCGCCAAGCGACGTGACCGTGCTGATTGAAGGCGAGAGCGGCACCGGCAAGGAGCGCGTGGCGCGCGCGTTGCACAACGCGAGTTCGCGCGCCGCGGGCCCGTTCGTGGCGCTTTCCTGCGCCGCGCTTCCGGAATCGTTGCTCGAAGCCGAACTGTTCGGCCACGCGCGCGGCGCTTTCACCGATGCGCGCAAGGACAAGCGCGGCCGCTTCGAGCTCGCCGAGGGCGGCACGTTTTTCCTCGACGACATCGACGACATGCCGCTGTCGGTGCAGGTGAAATTGTTGCGTGTGCTGCAGGAGCGCACCGTCGAACGTCTAGGCGAAGAACGCACGCGCAGTATCGACATCCGCGTCGTCGCGGCCACGAAGGCGCAGCTCTCCGAACTCGTGCGCGGTGGCAAGTTCCGCGAGGACCTCTACTACCGCATCAACGTCGTGCCGATCCAGTTGCCGCCGCTGCGCGCGCGCGAAGGTGACGTCCCGTTGTTGCTCGAGCACTTCATCGCGCGCCATGGAGCCGGCCGTCGTTTCGAGATTTCCGCTTCGACGCTCGCGACGCTTTCGCGGCACGCCTGGCCCGGCAACGTGCGCGAACTCGAGAACGCCGTGCAGCGCGCGATCGCGTTGGCGGGCAGCAACACGGAATTGGCCCTGGCTGACCTTGTGCCGCTCGATCCGCGCTGGCGTGGCGCGACTGAAATTACGACCGGAGTCCGTCCACTGCGCGACGTGCTGCGCGAACTGGAAACAGCCCACATCGTGCGCGCGCTGGATGCCTGTGGTGGTCACCGCTCGCAGACCGCGGATATGCTTGGAATTTCGCGAAAGGTGCTTTGGGAAAAAATGCGCGATTTCGGCATCAGCTTGCCGGGCTAGGGGCGTGAGCGTGCCTCACAGCATCGATCTGCGGGCCGGCACCCTGGTGATCTCCGACTTGCATCTCGACGCGGCAAGCGCCGGCGGCCTGGCACAGTTCCTGGAATTTCTGCGCGCCGCTCGCGGACATCCGACGCTGCTGATTCTCGGCGATCTCTTCGACGCCTGGGTCGGGCCGGCGCACAGCCGACTGCCCGGTGCCGGGATCGTGATCCGGGCATTGCGCGAGGTTTCTGACGCAGGCACCTCTGTCCTTCTCGTGCACGGCAACCGTGATTTCTTGCTCGACGACGTTTTTTCGCGGGTCACTGGCGTTCACCTGTGTCCCGACGGCATCGTCGGCGACGTCGACGGATCTGAACTGATGCTTTTCATCCACGGCGACGAACTGTGCACACTGGATCGTGCCTATCAGCGCCTCAAGCGAATCGTGCGCTCGGCCCCTGCGCGCTGGTTGGCCCCGCGTCTGCCCGATGCCCTGGCCCTAGGGCTGGCTAGGCGACTGCGCCGTGCGTCCAAGGCCGCGGTGGCCCAGAAGCCGGCAGAAACCAAGCGTCAGCAGGCCGGCGAAGTCGAGCTGCGGGCCGCGGCCGCCGGTGCAAGTGTCCTGGTCTGCGGGCACGCTCACGAGTTCCGCGACGAGCGCCTGCCCTCGGGCACGCGCTGGATGGTGCTCGATGCCTTTGGCGGGCCCCGCGACCTGATCGTCGTGGGCGCCCAGGGGGCCCTGCAGCCGGCAAGTTCGCTGCAATTTGTCGCTTCGCGGCCCGCCTACGGGCCGCCTACGGCTTGATCCGCAGCCGATAGCGCGTATCCTCCTACGCCCCATCACTGGTGGGGGAGAGTTCCCTTCCGCAGCATGATCATTGCCATCGACGGGCCTGCCGGCGCCGGAAAAAGCACCGTGGCCAGGCGCGTCGCCCGCGATCTTGGGCTCGTGTTCTTGGACACGGGCGCCATGTACCGCGCGGTCACGTGGTGCGTGCTGCAGCAGGCGCTGGACCCCAACAGTGAAGAGCAGTGCGCCCGCGTGGCGCACACGACCCTTCTCACCTTCGACGACAACGGCCACATCCTGATCGACGGACGCGCGGGCGAACCGCAGATCCGCAGTCGTGAAGTGACCGCCAACGTCTCCGCCGTCAGCGCCCACGCCGCAGTGCGCGCCTCGGTGGTTCTCGAACAACAGGCCGTGGCCCTGCGCCGCGGCGGGTTGGTCGCGGAGGGCCGTGATACGACGACCGTTGTGTTCCCGCGCGCGGAGCACAAGTTCTTTCTCATAGCATCTTCAGCCGAACGCGCCCGCAGGCGCGCGAAGGAACTCGGCCAGCCCGAGCGGGTCATCGAGATCCAGCGCGAGATCGAAGCGCGCGACCTCACCGATTCGACGCGCGCCCATTCCCCACTAGTGCGCGCACCGGATGCGACGTTGATCGACACCGACGGCATGGACGCCGAGGCCGTGGCATTGCGCATCCTCGGACACGTGCGATCGAAGGCACAGCCGCCGACGACGCAGGACTCGAGTGCGAAGGCCGGCGGCGGTGACCGAGCGCCGGCGCTCCCGCCGATCACGCACTCGACTTTCGTCTACAGGCTCGCGCGCGGGTTGATGAACCTCTGGTACCTGCCGTACTACAGGCGGCGTGTGCGTGGCGTGGAGCACCTGCCCAGCACGGGCGGCGTGTTGATCGCGGCCAACCACCAGTCGTTTCTCGACATCCCGTTGATCGCCATCGGCGCGTCGCGCCACGTGAGTTTCGTCGCGCGCAAGAGCCTGGCCGATTCGCGCTGGCTCGCCTACGTCATGACCGAATGCGGGGCCGTGCTGGTCGAACCGGGCAAGTCCAACCGCGCGGCGCTGCGCGAAATGGCGGCGCACCTCGAGGCCGGCGATTGCGTGGCGATCTTCCCCGAAGGCACGCGCAGCCCCGATGGCGAACTCAAGGACTTCAAGGCCGGAGCCTTGATCGCCGCGCGCTCCGCCAAGGTCCCGATCGTGCCTTGCGCGATCCGCGGTACCTTCGAGGCCTGGGGCAAGGGCAAGCTCATCCCGAGGCCACGCCGCATCGAGATCGAGTTCTGCGCGCCGATCGACTCCGACTCCGCCGACGCGCTCGAGC
>JAYUOR010000073.1:0-5341 GCA_043760765.1 Planctomycetota bacterium
GTCGCCCAGGCGCCGACAGCCGGCGGGATCATGCCCCAGCCGCTTAACGTTTTTCCAAGGCGAATCGAGAGCAGGTAGTAGACCAGCGCGTAGCCGACCGCGGCCGCCAGCGCTCCAAGCTGCGTGCCGCGGCGCAGCAAGAGTCCCGTGGGCACGCCCAGCAGAATGAACATGAAATACGTGGCGGTCAGCGTGTTGCGGCGATGCCACTCGTAGGTTGCGGCAGCGATGTCTTTTTCAATCACCTGCCCGCTCGCGAGCATTCGACTGAGCTCGCTGCTGGTCTGGTAACGCCACTGCGTGCGGTCTTTGGGCTTGATCTGAAGCAGGTCATCGACATCGACCTCGAAGGCGAAATGTCCGACCTGCACGACGTGCCCCTCGTCGGCGCTGCGCGGCCGCGTCAGGTCAACGCGCATGCACTCGCCTGGGAAACTGAACGTGGCAATGTCGGCTAGGATCGTGCGTCCGGCCTGCGATTCGCCTTTGGCTCCTATGCCGCGCGCCATGGCCGGCAGGTGGATCGTCACATCGCGAAACGTGTTGCTGTTCGGATCGCGGGCCTGCGCTGACAAGTAGAAATCGTTGAACGCGACCTCAGTACGGCCCGGATTCACGTTTCGGAAGCTGTCGATCAGAATGCTGCGCGCGTATTCGCGTTTGACGAATGAGAGTCCCGGCGAGATCTCCGTCGAAAGCCAATTCGAGAAGCCGCCCAGGACCATGGCCACCACCAGCGCCGGCCAGACCATACGTACGGGGTGCACGCCGGCCATGTTGATCGCTGTCCACTCGTTGTCAGACGCGAGCCGGCCATAGGTCGAGACCAGCGCAAGCAGGAAACCGATTGGCAACAGATAGGGCACCAAGTCGACCAGCACGATCGGCAGGAAGCCGAGCAGGGCCGACATGTTGACGCCACCCAGCGTGTGCACGGCGCTGACGACGATCCCGGGGATGGCGATGAAGAACAGTCCGCCCGCGGAGACGACGACGGCCGCGGAGAGCAATTGCAGGACATAGAGGAAGAGCGTCACGGGGCGGTAGTCTAGTCCTCGCAAGGCACGATTCGCCAAGCTGCAAACGCTCTGTGACGTTGTAATCGCCTGACCCTAGCTAGGCCGAAGGCCCGGCACTGCTGAACCGTTACGAAGGTCCGCACGATGAAGACTCGCTTCGAACTCGCCACGCTGCTCGCTGCCCTGCTCGTCTTCCTCCAGCCGGCGGCCCAGTCCCCCAGCACGACGCTTCCGGGCGTGCCGACGGCGCTGCGCGAGGCCCTGTTGCGCGGCGACACGAAGCTGACGCTCGAGGAACTCGAGCAGGCGGCGGCGGCGGAGCCCAAGGCGGCGGACACCCTGCTGTACCTGAAGGCCGCGGCGCTCGCCGCTGCGAATCAGCGCGTGGAGGCGCTCGCGGTGCTCGACCAGTTGGAGCGCGCGGCCCCGCAATCGATCTGGCTCTGGAAGGCCACGTTCCTGCGCGCGGACCTATTGCGCGACGAACGGCGGTTCGCCGAGGCGGCGGCGATCTACGAAACCCAGGCGCTGCGACTTTCCGGCCCGGAGCGCCAGGCTGAGTTGGCCCAGGTCTACTTGAAGTTTGCGGAGGAACTGGCCGCGACGCCGCTCGGCACGGGCGGCAAGCCGGACTTCGTGCGCGCCGCCGGCCTGTTCAACCGCGTGCTCGAACTGGGCGCGCCGGACAGTTTGCGCGAGCGCGCCGCCTATCGCCGCGCACAGTGCATCGAGGCCAGCGAGAACTGGGGCGGGACGATCCAGGCCTATCAGGACTACCTGAGCGCTTTCGATCCGACGGGCGAGACCAAGGCAGCGGTCGGTTCGCCGCAATGGATCTTCGCCGCGCGCCTCGCGCGCGCACGCGCGCAGCACAAGGCCGGGGATGCAGCCGGCTCGCGGCGCAGCCTGGAGGATCTGTCCGCGGATCTGCGTCGCGCCGCGGCCGGCGAAGGCAAGCTTGGGCCCGCGACGCGCAAGCTCGTCCCGGACACATTGCGCGCGGTACTCGACCTCGACGGAGAGGCGCAATACGCCCTATCGGCGACATGGTTCTCCTTCGGCAACCAGGGACTCGGCATCGCGGGGCTGCAGCGCTTCGTCGAGCGCTTCCCCAATCACCCGCGCGCGCTGCAGGCGCGACTCGATCTGGCGGAGGAACTGCTAGCGGCCCATCGCACCGACGAGACCATCGCCGCCGTGGAGTCGATCCTTGCCTTGCCCAAGCCAACGGATGGCGAAGCGGCGCGCGAGTCGACGCGCATCGCCGCCCGCGCCCTGTTCCTCAAAGCCTGTGCGTTCACGCGCGCGGATCGCCACGAAGAAGCGCGCGCAATGTACGCCGCCTACACGGTCGACTACCCCTCGGGCGTCGATTGGAATTCGGCGCAGGAGTGGATCCTGACCAGCGAGTACAACGTCGGCGAGACGCTGCGCGAGCGCGAAGAGTTCGACGCCGCGAAAAAGAGTTGGAGCGAATACCTCGCGCGTCACCCACTCGATCCGCAGGCGCCGAAGATCCTGTTCGACATCGGTGAACTGGATGCCGCGCTGGCGCAAGCCGAGGCGACGCCGCAAGCGGAGCGCGCCGGCCGCTGGCGCGCCGCGATCGCCAGTTGGCGCGAACTGGAGGCCAAGTACGCGGACAAGGATGCCAATTGGACCGCTCGTGCGCGCCTGCGCATCGGCGGAGTCCTGGAATCCGAGCTCGGCGATTTTCCAGGCGCCATCGCTGCCTACAAGTCCTGCGAGGGCACGCCCGCGGCGGGTGAAGCACTCGCGGCCCTGCACGCCATGACCGAACCGGCGCTCTCGCTCTCGGTCGAGGCCAGTGTGCTCGCCAGCGAACCGCTGCGCGCGAAACTGCACCTGCGCAATCTCGAGAAGGTCACGGTCGAACTGTGGCGGCTCGACCTCGAAGCTTATTTCCGCAAGAACCTGACACATTCAGGTGTCGAGGGACTCGACCTCGATTTGATCAATGCCCAGCAGAAATTCGAACTGCCCGTCGTCGGCTACGCGTTGTACAAGGCCGTCGATCAGGACGTGGATCTCGACCTGAAAGGGCCCGGCGCCTGGGTGATCGCCGTCAGCTCCGGCAAACTGCGCGCGAGCGCCCTGTGCCTGCGCAGCGACCTCGACCTGATCGTCAAGTCCAGCGCAGACGAGACCCTGGTGTTCGTCCAGGACATGGCGCGCGGCGAATCCGCGGCCGGCGTTCGCGTGCTGGCGGCGCTTGGCGAGCGCAAGGGCAGCGCGGCCCCGGTCGTGCTCGAGGGCCGCACGGATGCGCGCGGCTTCGCGCGATTCGCGCTCGATCCGCGCTCGAGTGCCGGAGATGTCCGCGTGCTGTGCCTGCGGGAAGGCCACTTCGCGTCGAGCGGCGTCTCATTCGAAGTCGCGCCGGCCGCGACCCTGCTGCCGCGCGCGCTGCTCTACACCGATCGGCCGGCGTACCGGCCGGGCGAATCCGTGCACTGGCGCGCAATCGTGCGCGGCGCGCAAGCGGGACAGTTCGTCGTGCAACCCGGCCGCAAAGCGGAAGTGCGCATCAGCGACGCGCGCGGACGAAACGTGAGCACGCAGTCGCTCGCGCAATCGGAGTTCGGCACGCTGAACGGTGACTTCGAGTTGCCAACCTGGGGTCCGCTCGGCGACTGGTCGATGTCGCTCGCACTCGACGAAACCGCGGTCGTGAATGCTTCGTTCACGGTTGCCCAGTTCCAACTGGTGCACGTCTCGCTCGCCGTGAACTTCGAACATCCGGTCTACTACCGCGGCGAGGACGCGGTCGCGATCATCGACGCGCACTATTCCCATGGTGGACCGGTGGCGGACTCGCCGCTCACGTTCCGGCTTCCCGACGGCCGCCTGAGCGAAGGCCGCACCGATGCCGAGGGCCGCGCACGCCTGGTCTTTCCGACGCGCGATCTGCCCGAGGAGCAGGTCCTAGACCTTGGCGTGACCTTGAACGACGAACCGCTGACGACGAACGCGCGCGCCTGGCTCGCCTTCCGCGAATACACACTTGCGGCGCGCACGGCGCGCGATACGTACGCGATCGACAGTCCGTTCAGCGTCAGGATCGCCGCGCGCGGACCCGATGGCGCTCCGCTGGTGAAAAAACTGAAGCTCGCCACGCTGAAGATCACGCAGCGGCCCGGCCGGCCGCGTGCGGAGACGCTGATTTCCGAAGTCGAGGTCAGCACGAATGCCGACGGCGAAGCGACGCCGCTGGTCAAAGTGGCCAAGAGCGGAAACTACGTGCTGCGCGCGTTCGCCGAGGATCGCTTCGGCAATCCGATCGAGGCTCGCACGGAGGTCGAGATCGTCGGCGACGAGGACAAGACGACGTTGCGCCTGTTGGCCGACACGGACATGTTCAAGGTCGGGGAGACGGGTGCGGTTTCTGCGCTCGAACGCGAGCAGGGCGGACTTGCCTTGCTGACCTTCGAAGCCGGCCGGATCGTCGATTGGCGCTGGATGAAACTCGCCGCGGGCTCGAACAGGATCGAGTTTCCAGTGAGCGACGCTCTCGCGCCGGGGTTCTCGCTGGCCCTCGCCCACATGCGCCGCGGGAAATTCCGCGCGGCCGAGCTGGAGTTCCGCGTCGAGCGCGAACTGGAAATCACGCTCCAGCCACGCGCGGAGACCTTGGTACCAGGTAGCGAGGGCACGCTCGACATCGAAGTACGCGACTCGCAGGGCAAACCGGTGGCGGCGGAACTTTCGCTCGCGATCGTCGACGACGCGCTCTTCGAGCTCTATCCAGAGAACCTGCCCGATTTGCGTGCGCTCTTCCAGCTCCCGGTTTCCGTCAGCCGGCCTGCGCTCGACACTCGATCGAGTTGCGCATTCCGCTACGACGGCGCGAGTTGGGAAGTCTCCGGCGAAGTCCTGGCCGAAGCGAAGCGCGAACTCGACGATCGCAAGTGGCAGGAGCAGCGCGAAGGCGCGGCCAAGGAACTCGCGGGCTTCGCACGCAAGTTCGATGGCCCGGCGACACCGGGTGCCGCACCTGCTTCAACCGGGGCTGTGGAGGAGCTCTTCCTGGGTAGGGGCCTGCTCGGTGAAGAGAAGCTGCGCCGCGCCGGCGCGGGAGGAGGCGGCGGCGGTTACCGCGGTCCGGGCGACTCGGCGAGGGACATGTCGACAGGTCCGGAACCGTTCGCGCTGCGCTCCCCCACCGCGTACTGGTCCGCGGCGATCGCCACCGACGCCGCCGGCAAGGCCAGCGCGAAGTTCACGGCACCCCAAACTTCGGCGCGCTGGCGCGTCAGCGCTCGCGCCGCGGCCAAGGATCCGCGCGCGGCGGACGCCACGGC
>JAYUOR010000074.1:0-5339 GCA_043760765.1 Planctomycetota bacterium
AAATAGACGACGAACGAGAGCAGGAAGCTCGGATCGCTGATCAGGATCGACATGTCCACGTCGACGGGAATGTCCATCATCCGCGGTCCGAACTTGAGCGCGACGAGGAAGAAAAGGATCCAGCAACCGATGGTCGTCAGGCCGGTCGCAGCGATGCCAAGGATCTTTCCGGTCATCAACTCCAGCGGTGAGATCGAGGACAGGAGCACCTCGATGATGCGGTTCGATTTCTCTTCGATCGTGTTCGTCAGGAGCAGTTGCGCGATCGTGAAGATCGAGACCCACAGGAGATAGACGAAAACCAGCGGCGCCCACTGGCGGATCACGTCCTTGCTCGAGACTTCCTTCTCCTTGCCTTGTTCGTCGAGTTGTTTCTCGTCGAAGTGCACCGGCTCCTGGATGCGCCGCGCGACGTCGGGGTCGATCTTTTCCTTGGCGAAGCGGCGCGCCTCGATTTCCTCGGAGGAGAGCCGGCCGATCCATTCCTTCAGATCCTTGTCGGTGCGGTTGTTGGAGACGTACTTGAAGCCGTCGGTGCTGTCGAGCGGCGTTGCGCCGAGCACGAAGTAGGCGAAAAGGCCGTCCTTCTCGCCGTTCATCTGCGTGCGCGCCCAGGCTTCGGGATCCTCGCTGCCCTTGGGCACGTCGACGCGCTGATAACGTTCGCGTTTGACGCCGGCCTTCAGGCCGCGCGCTTCCTCGGGCGACATGCTCGCCATCCACAGCAGGAATTCCTGGGTCTGCGCCGATGCGTCCTGCTTCGCCGAGGCATCCTGCGGTTTCGACAACCATTGCAGATTCGCGAAGCTCTTGCCGAGCGTCGTCATGAAACGCGCTTTGCTCTCGAGCTGCTTGATCGTCTTCTTGTCGAGGCCGTCGGCCATGGCGCGCAGCGCGGTCGGCAATTTGGCTACGGAGCTCTCGCCCTTTTCGGCCTGGCGCTGGAGGAACTTCAAGAGTTGCAGCACGTCGTCGTACTGCGCGCGCTCTTCGATCGCAGGCAGGAGCCAGTCCGTCCGGTCGATCACCGCGTAGCGGCGCACGTCCTTGGCCTTCGCCAGCATGCTCGGCACGACGACGGCGATGATCAGGATCACCGGAAACGAGAGGATCCCGATCCAAAAGGTCTTCGTGCGCAGGTTTTCCGTGTATTCACGGATCGCGACGAGCCAGGTCTTGTTCTTAACCATGGGAGAGATCCTTGGCTGCCTGGCGGCCGCCGACCGCGCGCACGAAGACTTCGTGCAACGAGGGTTCGCGCTGGTCGAAGCGGCGCACTTTCACGCGACTCATCAAGTCGCGCAGGAGAACCTGTGGATCGGTTCCGGGCGCGAGGAACAACTCGGCCGTCTTGCCCGAGTCGTTGATGCGCACGACGCCCGGTATGGAGCGCAGAGTCGAGCCGTCGCCGTCGTAGTCAAGCATCACGGCCTGCTCGGCCGAGCGGCGAACCTCCGACAGCGGACCGTCGATCACCTTCTTGCCGCCGTTGATCAGGAAAATGAAGTCGCAGATCTGCTCGGCCTGCTCCATGCCGTGCGTCGAGAAGATCACAGTGCGGCCGGCGCGGCGCTGGTCGAGGATCAGGTCGCGCAAAATCTCGACGTTGACCGGGTCGAGGCCGGAGAAGGGCTCGTCGAGGATCAAGAGCTGTGGTTCGTGGATCAGCGTGGCGAGCATCTGGACCTTTTGGCCCATGCCCTTGGACAACGCCTCCGTGCGCTTGTCGGACCATTCGCCCAGGCCGTAGCGATCGAGCAACTCATACGACTTGGTCTTGGCAGCGTGCGCGTCCATGCCCTTGAGTTTTCCGAAGTAGGCCAGGATCTCGGCGCACTTCATCTTCTTGTACAGCCCCTTCTCCTCGGGCAGATACCCGAGTCGATCCTTGGTCAGCTCGGAGCTCTTTTCGCCGAGCACGGTGATCTCGCCCTCGTCGGGCTGGATGATGTTGGTCACCATCCGGATCGTCGTGGTCTTGCCGGCGCCGTTGGGACCGAGGAAGCCGTAGATCGAGCCGCTCGGGATCGCGAGCGAAAGATCGTCGACGGCTTTGTGCGCGCCGAAGCGTTTGGTGACGTGCGAGAGCGTCAGGGCGTAGTTCATGGGGCACAGAGGATGCCCGCTCGGCCCGCGCGAGAACAGAGGCGACTGCCCGAACCGGATACCTGGCCGCGCTCGATGGGTAGAGTAGGTCGAGATGACGTGGCTGGAACATCGAGCGCTGGAGCGAGCGGCTTCCGGCGCAACTCAGGCGCCGGCGGGCGGCGCCGTCGTGGCGAGCCCCAGCCTGTCGATCGGCGAATTGCGCACTCTTTACCTTGACCTCGTGCGACGGCCGCCGTTCGATGCGGAGCGCCAGAGTTTTCTGTCCGATGTCACCCGGCACACGACGGCGTGCGATTCGCCGGGAGCCGTCACGCCGACTCCACCCCTAGGGCCGATCGAACTCGAGGGCAAGTCGAGTGCGCTCATCGCCACCCGCGACTTCTGGCAGCAATGGTACGAGGAGCAGCTCTACTACTTCCTGCTCGTCGACAACTTCGCGCCGCGCGGCGAGAGCCTGGTCAGCGTTCCGACCGAGCTCGCCGCGGGCACGTTACACGTCCGGGACGCGCTGCATCGCATGGCACTGTGTTCGAGTTTCGACCAGCGCAATCCGGGCGCCGACACGTTCGTCACCGTCGTGATGGAGCAGATCGCAGGCCTCGCCGTCGAGAAGAACCGCCGCGAACTGGAGATCGGCAAGGCGATCTACGACGGCAAGCCGGGCACGTTTCTCGGCCGGCCGGGTTCGAGCCAATCCGACGTGGTGCGCACGGCGACCCTGCAGCGCTCCTGCGCCGAGTCGTTCCTTGCGCGCGAGTACCGGCGCTACGTGCACGCGCCGGCGGACAAGCGCGAACTGGCCCAATGGGTCACACTTTTCCAGGCCGATCCAAAGACCTTCATGGACCTCGTTCGCGGATGGATGGCCTCGCCCGCCTATCGTGCTCGCCTCGCGCGGCGCGAGCCCATGGACAACCGTCTTTTCGTGCGCGCTCTGTTTGCCGATCTGTGCCAGCGCGAACCGACGCCCGAAGAATTCAGCCGCATGCGCAGCGCGCTCGATGGTCTATCCGATCCGCTGCCATTGCGCTCGGTCATGGCGCGACTCTTGCTCGATTCGGATCAGACCGTCGTGCCCCCGACGAAGGCAGGCCTCAACGAAGCGCGCTTCGTGCTCGACCAATTTCAACGCCTGTTGGGCAGGCCGGCAAGTCCTAAGGAAGCGGCCGTCTTCGCGGCCGGGCTCGCCGATCCCGCGGGCAAGCCGTCGATGATCGTCTACGCTTTGATCGCGCATCCTGAGTACCAGAGCTACTGACATGGAAAGAAGCGAAATGCCTGCTCAGCGTCCGACACCCGGACTCGATCGCCGTCAACTGCTCGGCGGAGTGGCGGCCCTCGGCGGCGTCCTCGCCGCTGCGCCGCTCATTTCCGGCATGCCGGCCGCCCCGGAGGAGAGAAAGACCAAGCGCGTCGTCGTGATCGCCTTCGCCGGCGGCGTGCGCACACGCGAGACCTTTGGCTCCGCGGACAACGTGCCCAACTTGAAGAAACTCGCCGAGCAGGGCGTGCTCTATCCACGCATGCGCTCGTCGAACCTCGGCCACTATGGTGCGGCGCTCTCGATGTTCACCGGCATCGCCGAGCAGCGCGGTATCCGCGAGAACCAACGTGGCGACGCGCCGACGATGTTCGAGTACCTGCGCAAGGATCTCAATTTTTCTGCCGGCGACGTCTGGATCGCGACTTCGGGCGGTGCGCAGCAGACCAACTATTCCTATGGCCTGAATCCGCAGTACGGCGCGCGCTTCGGAGCCAACACGCTCGACAGCGACGGTCTGTTCAACGCCGAGTTCCGCGATCTGGTGGCGCGCTGGGGACGGCCGAAGCAGGCGAGTCCAGCACAGAGCGCGCTGCTCGCGAAACTGCGCTCGTCAATCGAGAGTCCGCTCCTGCCCGATTCGCAGGGCCGCCTGAACTCGCAGGAAAGCGCGGCGCGCGTCGAGAAATACATCCTCGACGAACTTTCGCGCGGCACGGCCGACATCAGCGGGCCCAACGCCGCCGACGCGAAAGCGTTGCGCACGGCGCGCAATCTTCTGGCGGTGTTCAAGCCGCGCGTCGTCGCCGTCGTGCTGCAGCAGGCCGACATTGCCCACGGTTCGTTCAACGGTTACGCCGAGATCGTGCGACGCAATGATCAGTCGATCGGCGAACTCGTCGCGGCGATCAAGGCCGATCCGGAACTGGCCAGTTCCACGGCGCTGTTCATTGCGCCTGAATTCGGCCGCGACAAGGATTTGAACTCGCGCCGCGGGCTCGACCACGGCGACGGTTCCGACGATCTCAACTTCGTCAGCGGCCTGTGCGTCGGCCCCGACTTTAGACGCGGCCTCGTGGTCGAGGACGAAGTCGCCGTGGTCGACATCTGCCCGACGGTCTGCTCGCTGCTGGGCACCGAGGCCAAGCTGGCGCGCGGCCGCAAACTTCCGAAGTTGTTCGCGTAGCGGCTCGTATGGCGCGCGTCGGCATCCTGCTTTCGGTCGTCGCCGCCGCAGCGCTCTGCCTCGCGGCGGGATTCGATTCGGCGAGTTTTCAGGACGCGAAAGCCACAAAGAACTCGCCGCCGGACTCCGGCTGCGTGGGCTGCCACGCGGGCATCGAGCCCATGCACCCCAAGGCCGAAGTCTCTTGCACGGATTGCCACGGCGGCGACGGCAATGCCACGAGCAAGGAGAGCGCCCACGTCAAGCCGCGTCGCAGCGAAGTCGGCGACGAGCGCGTCGCGGCGCGCGACGAAGACCTCGGCTGGCGGCGCTTTCGCAATCCGATGGACCTGCGCGTCGCGGCGACGACCTGCGGCAGTTGTCACGCAGAAGAAGTCTCGCGCGTCCATACGAGCCTGCATGCGACGACGGCCGGACACTTGTCCGACGGCTTCTACGAAGTCGGCCTCTTGAAGGAGAAAGGTTCGAAGTACTCGGTCTTTCCGACCAGCGCCGATCCGGCTTTTCCGAAGGATCTCGAGAGCCTGGAGCAGGCACCTACGTTCAACGAGCGCCTGCCGCGCGATCGTCTGTCGACGCACTTCATGGACCTGACGCGCAAGGAATGCGCTCAATGCCATCTGTGGTCGGGGGGCCGAGCGGTTCGCGGTCGCGTCGGTTTCGACGGCGATTATCGCGGCGAAGGCTGTGCCGCGTGCCACGTCAGCTACACGCTCGATGGAAGATCGAGATCCACGGATACGCAGGCCCAGCGCAACGAGCCCGGCCACCCCGCTCGCCATG
>JAYUOR010000075.1:0-5327 GCA_043760765.1 Planctomycetota bacterium
GACACTTTCGCCCGTCGAGCCCTCGGATTCCATGCAGACCCTCGAGCTCGGCTACGTCAACGCGGGCTTCGTGATCTTCGCCGTGGCGATCCTGGCGACACTGCTCTTCGGACGCATCTTCTGCGGCTGGGCTTGTCACGTCGTGGCCTACCAAGATGCATCCGCCTGGCTGCTGTCGAAGATCGGAATGCGCCCGCGCCCGATCCGATCGCGGCTCTTGGTCTGGGTGCCGCTGTGCGCAGCGCTCTACAGGTTCGTCTGGCCGACGATCGCGCGCTGGATCGAAGGTGCGCAGTTCTCAGGCCTGCGCGCGCACTTCAAGACCGATGATTTCTGGGCCAGCTTTCCCGGGCCTGGCATCGCACTGCTCACCTTCGTCGTCGACGGATGCCTGATCGTGTTCTTCCTCGGAGCCAAGGGCTTTTGCACCTACGGCTGTCCCTACGGCGCGGTGTTCGGCGCAGCCGAGCGCGCTTCGCCGGGCCGCATTCGCGTGACCGACGCTTGCGAAGGCTGCGGACACTGCACGGCGACTTGCACGAGCAACGTACTCGTGCACTCCGAAGTCGCGCGCTTCGGGCAAGTCGTCGATCCGGGTTGCATGAAGTGCATGGACTGCGTCAGCGTCTGCCCCAAGGATGCGCTCTACTTCGGCTTCGGCGAAAGCCGCTCCGCCGCGCTGAAGCGCACGGGCGCCAAGTCGAAATCGATCGGACGCGTGTACGACTTCAGCGCGGGCGAAGAACTTGCCCTCGCGCTGATCTTCTTCGGCAGTCTGCTCGCGCTGCGCGGACTGTACGACCTCGTGCCGTTCCTGCTGGCGATCGGACTCGCCGTACTCAGCGCACTGTCGGCCGTTCTCTTCTGGCGCATGCTCGTTCGCGCGCGCGTCGTGTTCCAGGGCCGCGTGCTGGTCCTCGATGGACGTCGCACGGCCCTAGGCTGGACAGCGCTTTCGCTGTGCCTGCCGTGGTTTGTTTTCCTCGGACATTCAAGCCTCGTACAGTTCCATGCCACGAGCGGCCGCTGGTTGTTGCTCGATGCGAAGGCCTTGGCGCCGGACCAACGCGCGCCGCTTTTGGCGCGCAGTCTTGCACAGCTCGATCGCGCAGCGGAACTCGGCCTGGTACCCGTGGCCGAACTCGAATTTCAGCGCGGACAGATCCAAGCCAGGCGGGCCGATTGGAATTCGGCAAAGCAGAGTCTGCGGCGCGCCCTCGAACTCGACGGCAAACTCGCGCTCGCGCGCGTGGAACTCGCCGACGTCTACTTGAAAGCCCCTGAGCACGACTTGCGACTCGCGCGCGAACAACTCGAACTCGTGCTCGCGCGCCATCCCGGTCATGCGCAGGCGCAAGAACTGCTCGGAATGCTGGAATTCCAGACCGCCCAGGCGGCGCGACTCTCGGGCGATCTTTCGCAGAGTGAGCAGCATCTGCTGCGGGCACTCGCGCTGCAGCCTACACTCGCGCCGGCGGCCCTCGATCTCTCCGACTTGCTGATGTCGAAGTCGCCACCCGACGTCGAAGGCGCGCGCAGGATCTTGCGCGCACTGATCGCCGCCGTTCCGGGTCAAGCGGAGGCGCTGCGGCGACTGAAACTGCTCGACGATCGCTTTGGTCCGGCGCCCGCGCGCTGATCACGCCGGCTCGCGCGCCTTGGACCAGGCGCAGAGCGGAGTGCCAGCCAGCACGAACAACAGGCCCCAGCCGATCTTCTCGCTGCCGCTGCCGAAGATCGTGGGCAACACGAACGCGAAGGCGAAAGGCCGCGCGCTCAGCGCAGCTTGAGCAGCGGCAGGTAGTAGCGGTAGTAGACTTCGAGGCTCATGACGCACAGGGCGGTCGTGTAGCTCTTGTCCGCGGCGCTGTCGCGGGCGTACTTCGAGTAGGCATCGATCGGCTGCCACGAGCCGTCCTTGGCCTGGGCGGGCAGAAGGGACTCCTGCAGGGCCGCGTTCCAGCGCTGCCATTGCGCGCCGCCGACGCGGAACATAGCCAGCGTTCCGTAGTACCAGAAGTACGGATTGCCCTGCCCGCGCAGCACGAAGTCGCGTTCGCCGCTGTAGCGGAAACCGTCGGGCGCGCGCTCGAGGACGTATTCGCGCGAGACTTCGTGTTCGGCGCCGGAGATGTCTTCTCCAAGTAGCGCCAGAGCGAACAAAGCCGCTGGGGTTGAAGCCGGCAGCGTGGGATAGGCGGAGTTCAGCCGCTCGGGCTCATGGTTGTAGCGATAGGCACCGAGTTCCGGATCGTGCGCGTTGACCAGGAAGTCGCGGGCTGAATCAAAGGCTTGGTCAGGAACGTTCAGTCCCGACAGACGCGCCGATTCGAGGGCCATGACCTGCCAGGCGGTGATCGAGGTGCGCGGCCAGGGATCGTAGAGCGATCCGTCGGCGAAGTAGTAGCCCCAGCCGCCGCGGAAGCGATCGTCGTCGCGTCGCGATTGCATCGCCAGCACGTGGGCGATCGCGCGCTCGAGCGCTGTGCGCAGACGCTGATCGTGCGTGAGGGCAAAACACTCGGCGATCGCGTACGTCGCGATGCCATGATCGTAGGCCGATGCCTCGCCGAAATGGCCCGAGTCAGGATCTTGCACATCGAGCAAGAACCCGATCGCACGCGCGACGACGGCGGAGTGTTCGGTAGCGGAATCGGGCGTATGGCCGGCGCCGAGGAACGCGAGCGTGCACAGCGCCGTCTTGCCGACAGCCACGCGCCCATACTTTTCATCGACAACGCTGAGATCGCCCCAGCCACCATTCTTGCCCTGAATGCGCGCGAGATAGGCGAGACCATTCGCCACGGCGGTCTCCGTGCGTTCGTTTCCGCCGTAGAGCTTCAGAGCGCGCGCCTTTTCGTTGCCGCTGCGATTCTGGTAGGGCGTCGAATCCCAGGCCGACTTCGCCGGCCGCTGCTCGGCTGCGCTCTCCAGTCGCGGAGCACGCGCGAGCGGGGCTCCAGCGCTCGCCAGTGGTTGCGCCGGACGGCCAACATGTTCGCCTTCGATTCGTTCCGGACCTTGCGCGCCCGATGCGCTCTCGCCGCCTGCAGCCCGCGCTTGCGGAGCAAGCTGCGACAACCAACCGGTCCCGTTGTCGGCCGGCGCGGACTCCGCTGGCTCTGCAGCGAAGCCGGTCGCGTCGGCGAGCTCGACGGCGCGCTCGCCGCGTGCGGGTTCGGCTCCCCCCTGGGTCGAAGAGGACTTGGGCAATGCGGGAGCGGGTGCATTCGCGCGCGAGGCCACGGAACCGCCGAGCGTGGCCGAGGGCCGCGGCGGATTGGGTCCGGCGGCCGCTCCATTCGCGCGAGCTGGGCCGGAGAAAGCGGACTCTTCCGCGGTATCCAAGCCATCCTCGGCGGCCGGCGCCGAGCCAAGCCCCAGGACCGGAGGCCGGGACGCCTGCTGCGCCACTTCGCTGCTGGTTTCCTGACCCGCTTCGTTGGTGGCCATCGCCGCGCTGGCCGCCGAGCTGGGCGAAAGCTCGGCGCGCTTGGCCGGAGAGGAAATGCCACTGTCCGCCTGTGGAGCTTTGCGCGCCAGCGATTCGCTGCGCGTTGCGGACTGCGGCGCGAGCGCGCGCCGATCGACAGAGCGTGTCGAGCGCTGCGGCCCCGCGTCCACACCCGAGGCCTGCTCCGAAGCGGCACCGGCCCCGGCCAGATCACCAAGTTCCAATGCAGAGGCGGGCGCAGCCGAACGCGCTACCGCAGAACCTTCAGCACCGGCCAGCGGAACGTCGCCGCTGTGCGACCTCTCCGCCGCAAGCGCGCCGGCGTCCACGCTCGACGCTCTCGAAGCCGGCGCGGTCATGGCCGCGGCCTTGGCCACTGAACTGGAGGAGGTGCTCGCAGCCTGACTGCCCAGCGAGCGTGTGCGCGCCGGACGCGACGGGGCGCCCAGCGGACGCGAAGTGGCCGAGGGCTGGCTCGAGGCCAGCGAATTCAGCGGCAGCGTGGGCACCGGACCGGCCGCGAGTTTGTCGGCGGCGATCTCGCGCAGGGCGAGCTCAGCTTCGCTGGATCGCGCGGGTTCCACGGCGCTGGCTTCTCGCGCGGCGAGTTCCCGCGAAGCATGGGCCGCGTTCGCGACGGGGTCCATCGTGCTGCGAACGGAGCCGGCCGGCGTCTTGGACTGGAGCCGCACGGGCGCAGCCCCGGACGAATTGCCGGCGGAATCAGAGGACAGGGCCGTCAAGCCAAGTGCTGCGGCCGCTTTCGCCGGAGTCGGCGCCGGCGGCACAACTTCGCGAGGCAGAGCTGCATGGGATCTCAAGTTCGCGGGCGTAACAGTGTTCTCTACAGCGCGCGCAGGCGCCTCATCCGCTGCGCGCGCGAGCAAAGGCTTACTGTGCGGCAGCTCCAGCGAGTCTTTCACTCTCGCCGGCGAAACGTCCGCGCGCTCGAGTCGCGCATCTGGTTGCGAGGGCACAAGCGCCGGCACCGGTTCGAGCTTGGGCGGCGGGATCGGAGTCAGCGCGGCGGTGATCAGCGGCTCGCGATCGGCCAGACGCACCCGCATCGGCTCGCGAACGTGCTCGCGATCCCGCTCGCCGCCGTGCAGCCACACGTCGTGGAACCACCACAACAAGAGCAGGTGCAGGATCACCGAGACCAGCGCGCACTTGTAGATCAGATCGAGTTCGGGGAACCGGCGCACGAGCATCGCCAGCAGCGCGAGCACGCATAGACCGATCAAGGCCAGCCACTCCGTCCAATGAATCGGCCGGCCCGGAGCACGGAACAATTCGATCGCGGGCGAGCGCAGCACATGGGCATCGCCCTCGGCCGGAGCGCGCACGAAGGCCAAGGCCAGATCGTCCGCCTCGGCGAGCGGGGCGCGCTCGTCGTCCGCGGAGTTCAACGGCGTGAGCGGCTCGATGGGACCGAAGTGCCCGTCGAAACGCGCGGCGCGATAGAGATCGAGCCCACCCTGGCCACCGGCGCGCTTGCTGGCGAACACCAGCGCGCGATCCGCCTGCGTGAACAGCGGTTCGCGTTCTTCGGCCGGCGAGCACAATGCGTTCAGTCGAGTGCTTTCACCCGCGCGCAGCGGAGCCGAATACAAATCGAAGCTCGCCCCATTGCGATCTGCGACGAACACGATCTCTTCGCCGTTGATCAGCGGCGCGGGATCGAGTTCATCCCCCGCGCTGTTGGCCGGCCCCGGAACAGGCTCAGGCGCGAGCGCGACACCGTCGGAAAAATGTGCACGCCATAGATCATGGCCCCCTTGACCTGCATCGCGATCCGAACTGAAGTACAGCCACTCCCCACCGAAAGCGGGCGAACAGTCGTCGCGCTCGCTGTTCAGCGCGGTCAGCGCCA
>JAYUOR010000076.1:0-2140 GCA_043760765.1 Planctomycetota bacterium
GGCGCTGGCCGTGTTGGGTCCCGCTTTCCTGGCGCGTGATCTCTTGAAAAGGAGTTGAGCAAGCATGGCTCCCGTCTCGATCGTCCTGACCTTCTTCAGCGGCTTCTTCGTCACCGTCGGCCTGATCCCCTGCCTCGGATGGGTGAACTGGATCGCCATTCCGCTGTCGTCACTTGCAGTAAGCTCCGGCCTCGTGGGTCTGTTCACCGACCGCGACCCGCAAACTCAACGCGCGCGCGGTGTGCTGCCGCACGCGCTCGCGATCGCAGTGGGTAGCCTTCTGACGCTGGTCAGCGTGCTGCGCTGCGCTCTAGGATTGGGCGTTTTCTGAACCTGCCAGCTTGGCATTCGACGCCTGCCTGATAGGCAGCAAATTCGTGGCGAACGGCCTCCGGAGCATTGTGGAAGCCGTGTGCGCTCGCCCCGGCGGGCCCTTCCGTTTGGCATGAGCCTTGCGCGGCGCAGGGCATCATGCAAATGCAGCACACCACCAAAGCGGGCGAGGCAATCCAGAACGCGCAGAAGCTGGCCGGCGAGTCGAGCCACCCTGAACTGACGCCGACTCACCTGGCGATCAGCCTGCTCCAGGCGCCGGAAGGAGTGATGAGCGGCGTGCTGCAGAAACTAGGCGTCGACTCGCGAGTGCTCGCCGGCGAATTGGTACTGGCGCTCGACAAACTCCCGCGAGCCGAGGGCAGCCAACTGGCGCCCTCGCGTGCTTTCGTGGAGACGATGAACGCCTCCGCCGATCTGGCCAAGAAACTGGGTGACGAGTACATCTCCACCGAGCACCTGCTGCTCGCGCTGGCAAAGAAAGGCGGCCCCGAAGTGGTCGGGCTGTTCAACGCGCGCAAGCTGACGGCGGAGCGCGTCGAAGCCGCGCTCGCGCAGGTTCGCGGAGACAAGCGCGTCAACACACCTGATCCCGAGGCGACCTACGAGACGCTCAAGAAATACGCGCGCGACCTGACCGCCGATGCCGCCGCGGGCAAGCTCGACCCGGTGATCGGACGCGATGCGGAGATTCGCCGCACGATGCAGGTGCTCTCGCGCCGCCGCAAGAACAACCCCGTGCTGATCGGTGATCCGGGTGTCGGGAAGACGGCGATCGTCGAGGGTCTGGCCAATCGAATCGTCGCCGGCGACGTGCCGGAAGGGCTCAAGAAGAAGAAGGTCATGGCGCTCGACCTCGGTGCACTGCTCGCGGGCGCCAAGTACCGCGGCGAATTCGAGGAGCGACTCAAGGCCGTGCTCAAGGAAGTCACGGCCGCGAGCGGCGAGATCATTCTCTTCATCGACGAATTGCACACGCTGGTCGGCGCGGGCGGCGCGGAGGGCGCGATCGACGCGGCCAACCTGCTCAAGCCGGCGCTTGCGCGCGGCGATTTGCGCTGCATCGGAGCGACGACGCTCGATGAATATCGCAAGTACGTCGAGAAGGACAAGGCGCTCGAACGGCGCTTCATGACCGTGCTCGTCGGCGAGCCTTCGGTCGACGACACGATCGCGATCTTGCGCGGCTTGAAGGAGCGCTACGAAGTTCACTACGGCGTGCGCATCCTCGACGCGGCCTTGGTTGCTGCTGCGCGCCTCGCGGATCGCCACATCGCCGATCGCTTCATGCCCGACAAGGCCATCGACTTGATGGACGAAGCCGCGGCACAGTTGCGCATGTCGATCGACTCCCTGCCGCCTGAGCTCGATGAGCTCGAGCGCAAGATCCGCCAGCTCGAAATCGAACGCGGTGCGATCGAGAAAGAGAAGAGTTCAGACAACACGGCGCGTCTCAAGGGCATTTCGATGGAGCTCGCGGAGCTTGGCGAATCCAAGACTGCGTTGCGCGCGCGTTGGCAGAGCGAGAAGGATCTGATCACTTCGATCCGCGCAGGAAAGACGCTGATCGAGAGCCTGCGCTCGGAAGCCGAGCGCAAGGAACGCGAAGGCGACTACGCGCGCGTCGGCGCAATTCGCTATGGCGACCTGCCGCAAGCTGAAATCAACGTGAAGAGCGCTGTCTCGCGACTCGCGGAGGTGCAGAAGGACGGTGCGCTACTGCCCGAGGAAGTCGGCGCGGAGATGATCGCCAAGGTCGTCAGCCGCTGGACGGGCATTCCGGTGACGCGCCTGCTCGAAACCGAGC
>JAYUOR010000077.1:0-2139 GCA_043760765.1 Planctomycetota bacterium
GCTCCGGCGCGCGCGCGCATCGAAGCCTGCGAAGCGGATCCCGCGCTGATTCGCTTGTGTCTGGACTGCCTGATGCCGGCGCGCGAGGCGCGGCCACTCAACGCCGAGGAAGTGGCCAAATCCGTGCACGGTTATCTCGCTTCGGTCGAAGAACGCGCGCAGAAGGCCGAACTCGCGGCCGCCGAAGCGCGGATCAAGGCCGCGGAGGAGCGCCGCGCTCGGCGGCTGACCGTGGCGCTGGCCGGCGTGATCGTAGTGGCGATCGCCCTGGGCGGCGCCAGCTACTATTGGCTCAGTCACGAGCGCGCCAAGCGCAGCGAGGAACGTGCGCTGCGCGTCGAGCAGACTCGCAGCGTGGTCGAAGCGGCCCAGGGCGAGTCGATCGAATTCGAGCGGGCCGGGAAGCCTGAGGAAGCGCTGGCTGCCGCGCGCCGCGCGCTTGTCCTGGCTGAAAGCGGTAACGCAGAAGTTTCGTTGCTCGCTCGCTCGCGGAATTTCGTTGCCAGGGCGGAACTGGGCGTCGGCGCGGCCGAACGCGAGCGCAAGCTGGCCGATCAGGATGAGCAACTTCGTTCGTTTCTCATCAATTTTGGCCTCGACATGGTCGGCTTTGATGAGAGGTCGCAATTCGAGGTGGACCTGGACGCCGCGTTCACCAAGGCGTTTCGCGACTACGGCGTCGATGTCGATGGCGAGGATCTCGTGCCCGCGTTGCAGCGCATGCGCGAGAGAAAGATTGCGGAGGATGTCGCTTCGGCGCTGGATGTCTGGGGGGTGTTGCGCGCCAAGCTGTACGGGGCAAGCTCGAAACAGAGCGAAAACCTGCTCATTCTCGCCAAGGATCTCGACCCGGATCCGACGCGATTGCGCATGCGCGATGCGATCGCCGCAGGCGATATCGACCAGATGCTCGAACTGACCACGCCGGAGAACCTGCCGCGGCTCGAGCCGGGTTCGATTCTCGCGCTGTGCGGCGGCCTGATGAGGTGGGAGGGAACTCGCGACGAGATCTACCTGATTCTCGACCGGTCGGTGCGCCTGTATCCCGGCGACTACTTGCTGCAGGCGGTGGCCGGTGTGTTCTACCAGCGTGTCGGGCGATTCAGGGACGCGCGGACCTGCCGCGCGGCCGCGTTGGCCCTGCGCCCGCGCGACGAGGGTGCGCGCGAAAAGTTGGCGGAGTCGCTGTACGGACTCGGCTGCATGGCCGAAGCCATGAGTACATTGCGGATCTGCGTGGCCAACGATCCGTCCAACGCCGGTGCGCACTACTTCATGGGCCTGACGCAGGTCATTCTCGGTGATCGTTCGGGCGCGCTGGTCAGCATGACGCGAGCGCTTCAGCTCCGGGACGATCGCAACTGGCGCTCGGACCTGTACGCGATTCAGTTCACCAACGGAGTCCTCGGCCGGGAAGAGCTTGTCAAGCGCATGCGCGCTGACTTGTTCGCGAGCAACCTGGCCACCTATGTCTGGGCTTTGCTCGAACACCCCGATCCCAAGCAGCGCGATCCAAGGCTTGTCCTGCAAACGCTCGAGGAACGCGCCGCGACTCTTTCCGGTCTGGCCTGGCCTTTGGTGGTCGAAGCTGTCGCCCGAGTTCGACTCGAGGACTGGGCCGGCGCGCAAGCCATTCTCGAGGGCTACTACGCGCTACCTGGGACCATGCTCATGACGCCGATGTGCTACGACTTCATGCGCTCGCTCGTGTGCAGCCACCTTGGTCGCGACGCCGAGGCGCGTAGCCACTATGAGCGAGGCTTGAGTCTCCTCGATGAAGTGACGCAGAGCGATCCCGCAGCCTGGGAGCATTCCGACGCGATTCGCTGGCGGCGCGATGCGGAGGCGGCGCTGGCGAAGTAGCGCTCGGGGCAGAGATTCGAACCTGCGACGATCCAGGCCGGCCACCGCGCGGGTCGCTGACTTCGAAGACTTGCGGGCCAATGCCGCCGCGCGCTTCGCGGCCTCCACCCACAGCGCCGCTGCGACGGTGACGGCGTGAACAGGGGCCTGGAACGACTTCCCTCTCGGGTTCTGAAGGCCCTGGTGCAAGGGGCCACGAAGCATGGGCAGGCTGGCGAGCGGACCGCGCAGTTCTGCCTGCCGCGCCCAGCGCCTGCGATGCACGCTGAAAAGGAC
>JAYUOR010000078.1:0-5312 GCA_043760765.1 Planctomycetota bacterium
GCCCGCAACGTCAACCCGATCGGCCGGCCGACCTTCGGTTCGCCGTCCTTGCCGCGCAGTTCGAGCGCATAGCCCGTGCTCGCCCGCAGGAACTCGCAACTGGACGTCTCGCCTGTCGCATCGATACCGTTGACGTTGAACGTCTCTGTCGAGCTCGAGAGTTCGACGCGCTTGCCGGCCAAATCCTTCACGCTGCAGCGCAACGTGGTCGCGAGCCGCGCCAATCGCTCGGGCACAGCAAATTCGTGAACCAGTTCTCGATCGTCGACCAGCGCTAGGCCGCGCACTTCCTGCGTCGACGACAAACCGTCGACATCGGTCGCGACCAACGTCAAGACCTGATCTTCGGCGAGCTTCAACGCAATCGGTCGCTCGGCGAGCAATAGTTCCGGTCGCACGACGAGCCGCGCGCGCGAACCGGCGATCAACGATTCACGATCTACGAAGAAATTGGCGCGCAGGTCGTACTTTTCTTCCTCGTGCGCAAAGCTGGCGCGCGTCGAGCGTTCGCCCTGGTGCAGCACGATGTTCTTGGTGCCGCCGTCTGTGCTGTAGGGCACCACGATCTCGCCGCGCTCGTCGGCGCGATAATCACGGCCGCCACTCCACACTCCCGCGTCCTTCAGCTGCGTCCCGGCTTCGTCGAACACGCTGAACACGTGGCCGGCCGCACCCGGAGTTTCGGCGAAGAGCAGGCAGCCCTTCTGGATGACTGCGCGACTGCGCAGGCCGTTGCCGACGAGTTCGACGACGAACGTCCCTGGCCGCGAGAGAATCGGTAGTTCGAAACGCCGGCGCACGCGGCGTATCGGAGCGTCGTCGTAGTGGAAGGTCTGCTCGAAGTTCGCCACCAGGCCGTCGAGCTCGATCGATTCGTTCACGTCGTTGCCCGTCGTGGTGTGATAACGGAAGGCGTCGATCGCGAAGACCTTGACGAGAAGTGTCGGGACGTTCTTGACGTCTGCTTCGATCGTCACGCTGTCGCGGGCGGCAAACAACCTGCGCGCGACAGGCGCAAATGCGATTTCGACCTTGCGGGCGAGCTCATCGACGCTCGAGTTGCTGGCGAGCATCGCGCTCCAGCGCGACGTGTCTGGATCACCGTTCACCAGCCGCGTCTCGGCCAGCACTCTGCGCAGCCAGTCCGCGTCGAGGAACTCGGCGTAGGGTTCCAGCTTGTTCTGGGTCGCGAATAGTTTCTCCAGGCACGCGTGCACCAGATCTTCGTCGTCGCGGATTGGTGCAAGTTTCGTTTCGAATTTCTGCGACGCATCGACCTGCTCGGCGCTGCCGAAGCGATCGCGATACTCCTTCACAACGTGGTTTCCCCGGCGCGGCAGTTTCACGTATTCGAGGAATCGTTGCGCATCGACTGCACCCTTCGTTAGATCGAGTTCGAGCTGGTGGTAGAGCACGTGCGCCTTGAGCGAGTTGTGCACGGCCGGCAAGCCCCTGGCGAAGCTCCAAAGACGCGCGAGAAACTGCTCGAGCTGTGCGGGATCGTTGAGGAAGGCCGAGTCGGCGCTCGGTGCAAGACGCGTCAGCCAAACATCGACGAAGGCTTGCTCGTTCAATAGTTCCGGCCGCAGCTTCGCGCACTCTTCAAGTTCTCCCAGGCGCAGCGCCCTATGGATGGGCAGGGAACCGAATGGACGGCCTAGTAGCGAAGCGAGATCGCGCACGATCAGCGCCGGCAGGCCGGGTAGGTCGGGTCGATCGATGCGCTTGAGCAACTCGTGAAGTTCGCTCTCGTCGAGGTTGCCCTGGGCCAGCCAGTAAAGTGCGGAATCGTTGAAGCCTTCGAGAGTGCTGGGATGCGACGCGCGCGCACGCGCGATCCACGCCTCGCGCGCGATCGTTGCCTGGTCGAGCCGCGTCGGCAGCGTCCCGCTCGCTCCGAGCGCGTCCGGTTGATCGTCGAAATGCAAGTTGAGCGTACGACGCAGGAGTTCAAAGCTCCCCTGGGGATCAGCGGCGACGTTCAGCAGCGCCTGGCGGTTTTCGATCTGGACCAACTCGGCCGTGCGGCCATAGCGCTTCTGCCACACCGCGAGCAACGGCACGACGGCTGCAAAATCTCCGTGAGCCTGCTTCTCGCGGCAGTTGTACTCGTACCACTCCGGGCTGCCCTCGAGCAGCGTGCTCACGAGCTTGCCGCGATCCGCGGCCAGTGCGTAGCTCTCGGCAAAGGTCAGGTTTGGATCCTGTGCGCGCAACGCGGGGACGAAGAGCGGGATGAGAACGAGCGTGGCGGTGCAAAGTCCAGCCATGGGATCAAGCAGTCCTGGAAGCGGGCAAATTCGAAGGCGGCGCTCGGCCCAAGGCGCGAGCTGCGCGCGTATCCTAGCGGGGCAGACTGGCCCAGTTTCTCCATGCTGCAGCGAAGATCCAAGTTGCCGCACGTTCGCGTTCACCCCAGCAGCGCCTCCGACCGGGAAAGGCCGACCTCTGAACCCGGCGTGCCACCTGCAGGGCTATGATCCGCCGATGCTGATGACCAACGCGCTTGGTTCCCTTGCCGTCTTGATCGGCCTCGCGCTTTCGGGCTGCGGCAGTGCTCCTGCGAAGTACGACGGTCAGCCTCGACAGACGCCCGAGGTTTGCACCGTCAGTCCCGCGCGTCCGACGAGCGTGCACTTCCAACTTTTCCTGCCGCGCGATTACGGCATCGATCCAAAGCGGCGCTGGCCTTTGATTCTTTTCCTGCACGGTGCCGGCGAGCGCGGCGATGACATCGAAAAGGTGAAAATGCACGGGCCGCCGAAGGCCGCACCGACGGGGGCTGATTTTCCATTCCTCGTCGTTTCGCCCCAATGCCCGAGTGGTGAAACGTGGTCGAACGATGTGCTCAACGGCTTGCTCGATCACGTCCTCGAAACTTGGGCCGTCGACAAGAAGCGCGTCTACCTGACCGGCCTTTCGATGGGCGGTTACGGTTCGTGGAGTCTGGCACAGGAAAGTCCCGAGCGCTTCGCGGCCGTGGTTCCGATCTGCGGCGGCGGCTCGCCGATCCAGGCGCGGCTCTACGGCGACTCGCCGAAGGGCAAGGCACTGCGCGCGCTGCCGTTCTGGGCGTTCCATGGCGAAGCCGACAACGTCGTCGATCCCGGCGAGTCCCTGCGCATGGTCGAAGCGCTGCGCGCCATCAACTGCGAAGTCAAGTACACGACCTACCCAGGTGTCGGCCACGATTCATGGGTCAAGGCGTACGACGACGATGCGCTGTACGAGTGGCTGCTCGCGCACGAGCGCGCGGACTGAATTCAATTCAAACGTCGGAACTGCGCCGGATCGGCGCGCACGCTGAGCAAGTCTCCAAGGCGGCGCAACTGGCCGTGGACTTCGATCGGCTCGGCGATCAGATCGAGCACGGCGTGGTTGAGGCTTTCGCCACTTTCGCCGACGAGCAAGTAGTAGCTCGCGTTGCCTGCGCCGTCGCGCACGAGCAGCACCGGCGGAATGCCGCCGCTGATGCAGCGCGCGGCGCAATCGCGGTGCGCCTTGGTGTTGCCGGGCTTCATCACGCCCAGGTAGCACTTGCTGTCGACGATTTCTCCGATCAAGGTGATAGGGCCGAGGTCGCGTTCGATCGTGTCGGCGTGTCCCCCGGTCGCGTCGATCGGCTTCACGCTGCCATCGACGACTTCGATCATCGTCAATCCTTCGCGATAGACAAGCGTGCCGCGCAACCGGACGACTGCGCCGACAAAGTCCTTCACGAGCGGCAAGGCCCCGTGTTTGCCTACACTCGATAGCAAGTAGCGTGAACGCCCGTCACCCGGCCGATCGACGGCGAGCACGGGATAAGGCGCGGCTTCGATCGTGCCTTTGAAATCGCGCTCGGTGCCGTACTCGAAGACGCCGTGGCCAAAGCCGGATTGAGCAAGTACCAGCAGCGCAGCGAGCGCCAACGCGCTCGCAAGAATCGCGATAACGATGATGCGCGTGCGCCGGGCCAGTTTCGCCGGGGCCGCGGGCAAATAGCCGACATAGAAATCGTCCGATTGATCAACCATGTGCGGCTTCCGCTGAAGTGCCGTCGATGCGCGCCGGCTCGACTGTCGTTCCGGCCGGCAATGGCCGCGGATCGACCTGGACTCTCCCGTTCAGCACGCGCGCCTTGAACGTCGGCACGCGTTCGGTGAACGGCTCGGGCGATCTGCCGCAATCGGGACGATACTGATAACCGTGCCACGGACAGGTGACCACGCCGTCGATCACGCGGCCCTCGCCGAGCGGGCCGTTCTGGTGCTGACAAACGTTCGAGAGCGCGGAGATCTTGCCGTCGTACTTGAACACGGCGACACGCTCGCCAGAAATCGTGGCGATTTTCGCGCGCTTCTCCGGAATGTCGCTGACCGCGCAGACATCGACGAAGCCGTCGAGCGCGGGCTTTCTATCGATGTCGAGTGCGCGCTCGCGGCGTCCGGCGACGAGATGCAGGCCCAGGATCCAGGCGACCCCCGCACACAGCACGATCGCAAGCAGTGGATTCGTCTCCGTCTGTAGCGCACCGAGCGCGACGTGCATCACGAGCAACGCGTAGGCCGTGTAGACCGACATGTGCAGGACTTTCCAGACCGGCGCCGTCAGATTCTTCAGCCAGAAATCGTGGCTGGTCGCGGCCATCAGGAAAAGAATGGCGAGCGCGGCAAGTCCGAGTTGCTGAAACGGAAAACTGGAGACGCTGTTCCAGCGCGTGTTGCTGACCAGCACGCTGACCAGCGGATTTTCGTCGCCGAGCGCGTGGAATTGGATCAGCGAAAACGTCGCATGGCCGAGTCCGACGACGAACGTCGCGACACCCAGGTGCCGGCGGTTGTACAGCCAGGGCAGGAAACGCGTGTCGAGTCGAGCGAGTGGCCCGATCGAGAGCACGATATGCAGGAGCAGCAGCGCGCACGTCCCAAGCGCTCGCAGCAGAATCGTCTCCAGCGTCGCTTCTGGAAAGATCGCGAGTCCCAGCGCGATGAACAGTGCCAGATATCCGACGATGCCGCCGACCACGAGCGCGTCGTAGATGCGCTTCTGGCGATTCCAGCCGACCGCGCGATAACCGACGCTCATCGGTCGAACTCCACGCTCGCGATGAGTTCCTGGTGGCCGAGGCTGTAGAAATATAGACGCCCCGCAAGCACTTCATCGGGCAATGCGAATCGCCTCAGCTGCGTGCCGGCGAGCGCTCCAAGCAAGACGCACGGCGTGGGCAACTCGTCTGTCGCTTCGCCTTTGGCCCAATAGACGAGCAGGTCGGGCAATTCCGGATCCCGCTTTGGAGTCAACTCGAGAATGCGTTGTGCGCCCAGGGCGGC
>JAYUOR010000079.1:0-5294 GCA_043760765.1 Planctomycetota bacterium
CCAAACGGACTTTTTCGGACAAGAGGTCAAGCCCGTGGCGGAGTTGGCGCTCGGTAGCGCTCAACAGGCCTACTCCACCGGCAGCGCGAACTTCGACGACTTGCTCGAAGCACAGCGCCTGCTGCTCGATGTGCGCCTAGGCACTGCCGAGGCGCGTATCGAACGCGAGCGCAGGCTGGCTGAGATCGAACAACTCGCCGGGTTCGACATCGAGACGCTGGTTCCGCAACAGGCGCAAACCATGGGCAGCTGGAAGGACGGTCGTCATGAATGAACGAAACACGCTACGCAGCACCCGCAGTCCCGGAGGCATGCGCCTGCGCTTGGCTGGCTCCCTTGTGCTCTTCATCGCGGTCGCGGTGGTCACGGGCGTTTTCTGGCGCACGTTCACCGCAGGCGCGCCGGGAGGGGCGACGCATGACGCACACGGCGGAACACGCAAGATCAAGTACTGGTGGGATCCGATGATGACTCCCCCGTTCATCGCGGATGCACCCGGTAAGAGTCCGATGGGCATGGATCTCGTGCCCGTCTACGAGGAAGGCGCAGCTCCATCGCCGGGTGGGTCGGACTCCGTGACCACCTACTACTGCCCGATGCATCCGACTTACACGTCGGACCATCCGGGCGACTGTCCGATCTGCAACATGCGCCTGCTTCCCATGAAGGATGGCCCGCAGATCACAGCCTCAGGCGTTGAAGGGCACGCGACGGTGACCATCGACGCCGCAAGGCAACAGCTGATCGGCGTGCGATTCGGCGTGGTCGAATCCAAGTCCGTGCAGGCGTCCATCCGCGCCGTGGGTCGCGTGGAGTACGACGAGCGGAGGCTCAGCTCCGTCAACCTCAAGTTCGCCGGCTTCATCGAGGAACTCTTCGTCAAATCGGTTGGCGAAGAGGTCAAAGCGGGCGACCCGCTGTTCTCGATCTACAGCCCCGAGTTGATGGAGGCGCAGCGCAACTACGTCCTGGCGCTCGCAAGCGCCCCGCCGAACGGGCAGGCGACGGCGGGCTCGCTCGCTTTCACGCAGGCGACGCTTCGCAGTGCGCGAGAGCGACTTCTGCTCCTCGATCTGACCGAAGCGCAGATCCATGAACTCGAGTTGACCCGAGAAGTGCAACGGGTCACGACGATCTTCTCGAAATCCGCCGGAATCGTCACGCAGCGAAACCTCGTGCAAGGCAGCGCCATCGAACCCGGCCGCGCACTCTTCGAGTTGGCCGATCTGTCGACGGTCTGGGTCCACGCGGACGTGTACGAATACGAACTCCCGCTCGTGCGCGTCGGGCTCAAGGCACGGGTCGAGCTCCCGTCGCAGCAGGGCGATCCCATTCTTGGCGACGTGGTCTTCGTCTACCCCTACCTGAACGAAGCGACACGGACGGCGCGGGTGCGCGTCGAGATCCAGAACGACGAGCGCAAGCTCAAGCCCGGCATGTTCGCCACGCTGTTCATCGCGTCCGAACTGGGCGAACAACTCGTGATCGACGATCAGGCCGTGCTCGATACCGGCACGCGCCAACTCGTGTTCGTCGATCTTGGCGCTGGCCGCTTCGAACCGCGCAAGGTTCGCCTCGGCCAGCAGGCCGACGGCCAGGCCGTCGTCCTCGAGGGGCTGGCCGAAGGCGAGCGAGTGGTCGTCAGCGGCAATTTCCTCGTCGACTCCGAGAGCCGACTGAAGTCCGCGCTGCTGCAAGGGACGAAGCCGGCCTCGTCAGCCCACGCCGGCCACGAAAAATGAACCCCTGGCACGAACCGAGATTGCATGGAGCAACCTCATGATCATCCGCATCATCGACTTCTGCGCGCGCAACAAGTTCCTCGTGCTGTTGCTTTTCGCGGTCGGCATCGTCGGCGGTGTCTACAGCCTGAGGAACGTGCCGCTGGACGCGATTCCAGATCTCTCCGATACGCAGGTCATCGTCTACTCGCGCTGGGATCGCAGCCCGGACGTGATCGAGGACCAGGTCACGTACCCGATCGTCTCGGCTATGCTCGGCGCGCCCAAGGTCAAGGCGATCCGGGGTTTCTCTGACTTCGGGTTCTCGTACGTCTACATCGTCTTCGAGGACGGCACGGACATCTACTGGGCTCGCAGTCGCACGCTCGAGTACCTGAGCAAGATCCTGCCGCGACTGCCCGAGGGAGTGAAGACCGAACTGGGGCCCGATGCCACGGGTGTCGGCTGGGTCTACCAGTACGCACTTGTAGACAAGAGCGGCCAGAACGATCTAGCGCAGTTGCGCAGCTTCCAGGACTGGCGCTTGCGCTACTGGCTGCAGAGTGTTCCTGGAGTCGCCGAGGTTGCTTCGATCGGCGGCTTTCAGAAGCAGTATCAGGTCAACCTCGACCCGGTCTCGATGCAGGCCTTCGGCGTGCCGATCCAAAAAGTCGTCGACGCGATTCGCCAGGGCAACAATGACGTCGGAGGACGCTTGGTCGAGTTCAGCGGTGCCGAGTACATGGTGCGCGGTCGCGGCTATGCCCGCTCGATATCCGACATCGAGGAAATCGTGGTCAGCGTCGACAAGAGCGGCGTTCCGATCCTGGTGAAGAACCTCGGCAGCGTGGTCCTCGGCTCCGAGATCCGGCGCGGAGTTTCCGACCTCGACGGACAAGGCGACGCGATCGGCGGGATCGTCGTCATGCGCCACGGCGAGAACGCGCTGAAAGTCATCGAGCGCGTCAAAGCCAAGCTTGAGGAGCTCCAGCCCTCGCTGCCCAAGGGCGTGGAAATCGTCACGACCTACGATCGTTCCGAGTTGATCCACAGGGCGATTTCGACGCTGACCGACGAGCTGATCGTGGCGCTGATCGTCGTCAGCCTGATGATCCTGATCTTCCTCTGGCACATTCCCTCGGCGATCGTGCCGATCATCACGATCCCGATCTCGATCCTGCTCATGTTCATTCCCATGTACTTCATGGGCGTGAGCACGAACATCATGTCGATTTCCGGGATCACCATCTCGATCGGGGTGCTGGTCGACGGCGCGATCGTCGAAGTCGAGAACGCCTACAAGCGCTTGCAGCAGTGGATCGACGGCGGCCGAGTCGGCGACTTCCACGAAGTCAGGCTCGCAGCGCTCAAGGAGGTCGGCCCGTCGGTGTTCTTCTCGCTGCTCGTCATCGCGGTGGGTTTCCTGCCCATTTTCGCGCTGGAGGAGCAGGAGGGCCGGCTGTTCAAGCCGCTCGCGTACACCAAGAACCTGACCATGGCCATAGCCGCGATCATTGCCATTACCCTGGATCCGGCCGTGCGCATGCTCTTCTCGCGCATGGACTTCGTGCACTTCCGACCGCGTCCGATCGCCTGGCTCGTGAATCAGGTCACGGTCGGCCGCTACTACGCGGAAGAGAAGCATCCCATCAGCCGCTTGCTCTTCAAGCTCTACGAGGGACCCTGCAGGTTCGTTCTGCGCCACCGTGTCTGGACGCTCGTGGTCGCGGCACTCCTGGTCCTCAGCACGATCCCCGTCTTCGGCAAGCTCGGCTCGGAGTTCATGCCACCGCTCTGGGAAGGCGACGTGCTCTACATGCCGACGACGTTTCCAGGTCTCTCGGTGACGGAAGCGCAGAAGCTGATGCAGAAGATGGACGGTGTCCTGATGACCATCCCCGAGGTCAAGCGCGTGCAGGGCAAGGCAGGACGCGCCGAGACGTCCACGGACCCGGCACCGTTCTCGATGATGGAGACCACGGTGATGCTGAAGCCGGAGTCCGAGTGGCGCTCCAAGCCGCGCTGGTACTCGGACTGGCCTGACTGGGCACAGCTGCCGCTGCGTCACGTCTGGCCGGATCGCATAGGCAAGGACGAGCTGATCGCGGAGATGGACGCAAAACTCCAGTTCCCAGGGGTCAGCAACGCGCTGACGATGCCGATCAAGACCCGCATCGACATGCTTTCGACGGGCGTGCGCACGCCGATCGGGATCAAGATCCTCGGGGACGATCTGAAACGAATCGAGGCCGTCGGTACGGACATCGAAGCGATTCTCCAGAACGTTCCGGGTACGCGAACGGCTTTCGCCGAACGCACCGCCGGTGGCTATTTCCTCGATTTCAAGCTGCGGCGCGACCGCCTCGCCCGCTACGGGCTGAGCGTCGCCGAAGCGGAGATGGTGATCATGACCGCGATCGGCGGCGAACCCGTCTCGACGACGATCGAGGGGCGCGAACGCTACACGATCAGCGTTCGCTACGGCCGTGAGCTGCGCGACGATCTACCCGCATTGCGGCGCGTGCTCGTTCCGACAATGTCGGGAGCGCAGATCCCGCTCGAGCAACTCGCGGACATCGAACTCCTCGACGGTCCAGCGATGATCCGCAACGAAAACGGGATGCTCGCCGGGTACGTGTTCGTCAATACCGCGGACAGCGACATCGGTGGCTATGTCGAGCGCGCCAAGGCCGCGGTGCGTGAGCGGCTGCAGATTCCGGCCGGCTACTCACTCGCCTGGAGCGGTCAGTACGAAAACATGCTGCGCGTGAAGGAGCGCATGAAGATCGTCCTGCCGATCACGCTCTTCCTGATCTTCGCGCTGCTGTACATGAACACGAAATCGATGGTCAAGGCATCGATCGTGATGTTGGCCGTGCCTTTCTCCGCGATCGGCGCGATCTGGTTCTTGTTCGTGCTCGGCTACAACATGTCGATCGCCGTCTGGGTCGGGCTGATCGCGCTGATGGGGCTCGATGCTGAGACCGGCGTGTTCATGCTGCTCTTCCTGGACCTGTCCTACAACGAACGCGTACGCGGCGGGCAAATGAAGAGCTTCGCCGACCTGACCGAGGCCGTCGTGCACGGCGCGGTGAAACGCATCCGCCCGAAGATGATGACGGTGTCCTGCGCCTTCATCGGCCTGATGCCGGTGATGTGGTCGGTCGGCACCGGCGCGGACATGATGAAGCGCGTCGCAGCGCCGATGGTCGGCGGACTGGTGACGAGTTTCCTCCTTGAGTTGCTCGTCTATCCGGTCATCTATGCCACTTGGAAATGGCATTTCGTCATGAAGCGCGGCAGCGTCGATGTCACGGCGCTCGAGGCCCCCGTCCTACGAGGGCACGGATGAGAGTCTCGATGCTCATTCCGCCATGCCGCTGCAGATTCGCGTGCAACTGCGCTTTCGAACCAGCCACCGGCGAGTGCTGCTCGAGCTGCGGCACGAACCACGTCAAGAAGAAGTGATCCTCCGAACTCGAATCCACCATCAGAAGGAACAATGACATGTCTCTACCTCGACTTTCCACGATCATGCTGATCTGCGCATTCAGCGCAGCCTGCGTAGGCCTG
>JAYUOR010000080.1:0-2127 GCA_043760765.1 Planctomycetota bacterium
TGGAGATACCGCGCCAAGGGTGCCGGGGCAACGCTGAGGCAGCGCTTTCAGCAACTTCCACGTTCAACTTTCGCTCTCGGACCAGCCGCGCAGACTGGCAGCGAGACTTCTGGAGCAAAGTCGACTATCAAAGCAGGTTGGCCCACCCATCCCAGACCGCCCCATGCTGACCTACCCTGCCGGCTGGATCCTGCGCAACTCCTTCGCGCTTTGGATCGCGCTTCCTTTTCATGCACCCTGCGAGGCTGCTCCGCAGGATCCGCAGGATCCCGCAAGCTTGCAGCGCGAGCTGGACGCGGAACTGCAGGAGGCGGATCGGCTGCGCCGTCGCGGTGAGACGGCCAAGGCCCTGCGCAGCCTGACGGAAATCCTGGGCGACGATCCAGCGGACGCTCGCGCGCGCCTGCTGCGGGCGCGCGTGCGTATGGACGAATCCGACTGGGAAGCCGCGCGCAAGGACTGCACCAAGGGACTCGCCGAGGCGGCGAGTTCGAAGGATTCTCGAACGCGCGCCTTTGAGGCGAGCGGCGTGCGCCAGTTGGTCTGGCTCGAACTCACACTCGGTCGCGAGCGCGCGGCTCGCGAAATCACGGACGCGCACGCGGCTGCGCTGGCACCAGAGAGCGATCCGCGCGACGCCTGGCTGCTCGCGCGTGTCGCGGCCGCGGCAGGCGAACGCGACAAGGCGCGCGCGCTGTTCGAGGCGGGCGCAGCCAGCGGTGCAGACAAGACCTGGGAACAATTGCTGGCGAAGGCGCGCTGCGAGCGCGCCCTGGGCAATCTCGAAGCGGCTTCGCGCTCGCTGGTCGAAGCAGACCTTGTTGCAGCCTCCGGCGAGGGAATGGAACCGGACGTCATCGCGGAACTTGCCGCGGTCTACTTCGAAGCCGACGGCGAAATCGCGCATCCAGAAGCCAAGGGCCGCTCGCCGGGCGAACTGCTCAAGCAGGCGCTCACGATCAATCCCCGCCACGAGAGCGCGACGCTGGGGCTGTTCGAGTTGAATCGTTTCAACTGGAATCGTCAGAGCCGCTCGCCGACGGAGATTCTGTCCGAGTGGCTGCGCCTGCGGCCGGCTTCCATCGAGGGCCTGCTGATCGGCGCTTCCGCCGATCTGGACGACGGCCAACTGGTCGCTGCGCGCGAGCGCATCGCCTTGCTCGAAAAATTGGCCGCGGGCCGGCGCGAATTGCGCACGCTGCAGGCCGCGCTGGCCTGGATCGAGCATCGCGAGAGCGACGCGCGCCAATTGCTCGAGGATCTCGCGAAGCAGGACGCGAGCGACAGCCGGCCCGAGCGCGAAGTTGGGCGGATTCTGTGCGAGCTCTACCGTTTCGCCGAGAGCCTCGACTTCCTCGAGCGCGCGGTGAAGCGCGATCCCGCGGACTTCGAGGCCTGGTCGCAGCTCGGACGAGCGCGCGCCAACACGGGTGACGAAGACGCGGCGATCGTTGCGCTCGACAAAGCCACGCAGCTTGCCGCGGGCAGGCAGAACGCTTGGCGCTTCAACATGTCCAAGGTGCTCGCGCGCATCCAGAGCAAGTTCGTGCGCCTGCGAGCGGGCGACCACACATTCCGCTGGGCCCCCGATGCGGCGAGCGTGCTCGAAAGCTACCTGGTGCCTTTTTACGCCGACGCGCGCGAGTCCCTCGCCGTGCGCTACGGCTTCACTCCGGGGCCGGTGCAGATCGAGGTGTTCGAACGCTGGGGGGATTTTTCCGTGCGCTCGACGGGCTTCGAGGGATTTCCTGCGCTTGGCGTGTGCTTCGGTCCGGTGGTGACCGCGGTCTCGCCGGTCAGCGAACTGCGCGGGACCTTTTCCTGGGCGCGCACCTCGTTCCACGAGTTCACGCACGTGATCCATCTCGGTCTTTCGCACAATCGCTGTCCGCGTTGGATCACGGAAGGACTTGCGACTTGGGAGGAAGTCAACCGCGAGCCGAGTTGGACGCGCAACATGCGCCGCGAGTTGATCGACTCGCGCGCCAGCGGCGAGCTGATCGGCGTGCGCGATCTGAACCGCGCGTTCCGCGGTCCGCGGCGCCCGTCGGAGGCTTGGACGCGATGTCGAGTTGCAACTTGGCCAGCCGGCTTTGTGACCAGCGCGGCTCGATGCGCAGGGCCCCC
>JAYUOR010000081.1:0-5283 GCA_043760765.1 Planctomycetota bacterium
GCTGGTGCGAAGCGCGCTCGCTCGGTCTTCGCGAACGCATCGAATTGTTCCTGCTCGTACTCGATGCCGTGATGTTCGCGCACTCGCGCGCAGTCGTGCACCGCGATCTCAAACCGAGCAACATTTTGATCGACCAGCGCGGCGAACCGAAACTCTTGGACTTCGGCATCGCCAAGGTGCTCGCGAGCGAAGCTCCCGACTTGGATCGCACGCTGACTAGTCGACGCCTGCTCACACCTGCGTACGCAAGCCCCGAGCAGCGTCGCGGCGAACGCGCGACGGCGGCTAGCGATGTCTACTCACTAGGCGTGATTCTCTACGAGCTCGCTACCGGCACGCGGCCCTGGCGCGCCACGCCGAGCAGCGATTCCTCCAGCGTCGAGACGCGCTTTGAACCCGAGCGCCCGAGCACGCGCGTCGCGACGACGAGTCCTTCCGCGAAGTTGGCCGGCATGAGCGCCGATCGTCTGCAGCGCGAGCTGCGCGGCGACCTCGACACGATTCTTTTGACCGCGTTACGTTCGGACGTGGCGCGGCGCTACGCCAGTGTCGCTGCGCTCGCGGCGGATCTGCGTCGCTACCTCGACGGTCTGCCGGTGCTAGCGCAGCCCGATACGTGGCTCTACCGCACGTCGAAATTCGTGGCCCGCAATCGAGTGCTCGTTGGCGCGACAGTCGCGGTAGTCCTGGCCCTGAGCGTGGGCCTTGGCGTGGCGCTGGTGCAGTATGGCAACGCGCTCCAGTCGGCCGTCGACGAGCGCACGCAGAAGACAATTGCGCAAGATCAGGAGGCACAGGCGCTCGCAGCGAAAGCAAGCGTTGTGCGCCTCGCCGCGCTCCAAGAACTCAAGGTCTACGAGGCCAATCTGGCCGCGGCCAACTCGGCTCTCCTGGTGCACGATGCAGCTGAGGTGCGGCGGCGACTCGACGCCTGTCCTGAAAAATTGCGCGGCTTCGAGTGGCGGCACTTGGAGTTGGCCGCCGACGGCGGCTTGCTGACGCTACGCGGTCACAGCGATCGTGTCAGCGCAGTGGCTATGAGCGCGGACGGGGCGTTGCTCGCCTCGGGGGGCGCCGACGGCGAACTTTGTTTGTGGGATGTGGCGCGCGCCGAAAGGCTGGCGCGCTTCACTCACCACAATGCGCTGATTCGCCAGTTGGCATTCACCGCGGACGGCCGTCGACTTCTGGTGCACGACTTTTCCGGCCACACCAGCGTGCTTGACTTGGGCCCACGCACCATGCTGGCCGAGCGGCAGAGGACCTCGACGCAGGACGAGGTCTGGATCGGCGTCGATGCTTGCTGTGTGCTGGCCAGCCAGGGTGGTTGGCGGATCCTGGAGCTGGATCCACAGACACTTGCGACGCGGCGCGAGATCGAGCTTGAGCAGATCGGCCATGCTCCACAGGAGCTGATGCTCAGCGACGGCCGCTGCCTTGCCTCGGCTTCAGGCTCCGATCTGAACATCTGGAACCTCGCCACGGGCCGGCTCACCATCAGCGTGCCCCGCGTCATCACCGGCGGCTTGAAAGCCATGAACATGACCGCAGCCGGTGATCGGTTGGTGGTCAGCGACAGCGAAGGCCGCATCACGATCGTGACGGTCGCCGACGGCCGCGTGGTCCAGGTCCTGTCGGACCGCGGCCGCATCGGCGACGTAGCTTTCGATCGCAGCGGCGAGCGCCTGGCCGCAGTCGGCGCCGATGGCGCGCTGCGCGCATGGGAGGTCGCTTCCGGCCGGCTGCTTTCGGTGCAGTCCGGTCACGATGGATCCATCAGTTCGGTTGCGTTTGGTGGCGCGCGCATGCTGATCGCCACCGCAGGCGACGATCACACTGTGCGGCTGTGGTCGCCGTTCGGCGGTCGCGACCATCAAGTGCTGCACGGTCATGTAGGCGTCGTCACCAGGCTGGCGCTGCTGCCGGCCGGCGATCGACTCGTGTCGGGGTCGGAAGACGGTTCGTTGCGCATCTGGGAAGTCGCGACCGGCATGCCGCTGGCCACGCAGACCGACTACCTGCACTGGGTGAACGCGCTGGCAATCAGCGCCGACGGCCACACGGCCTTCGCCACGTACCACGGAACGCTCGTGACGACGGAGCTTTCGACGATGGTGTCGTCGCAGGCACCAGTGGTCGGAGCAAGCTGGATCACCGATCTGAAACTGGCGCCTGATAGCGAGATGCTGTTGGCGGCCACTCAGGATGGCTGCGGGCTGCTCGACCCAAAGACTCTGCGGATCGTGCGCAAGCTGGGTAGCTACCGCGGCCCGGTCAGCGCTTGTGCGTTCAGCGGGGATGGCCAGCTTGCGTATGCGGGCCTGCCCGACGGCCGGGTGCTGCGTTGGGACCTGAGGGCAGACAGCGAAGGCACGACCCTCGTCGCAGGCTCCGCGCCGATCAATGCGTTGGCCGTTGCTCCCGACGGCGAATCCCTGTTCGTGGCCGCCGGAGCAGCGGGGGAGACGGGGCAAACACGATTCACGCTGCAACGACGCGCCGCCGGGGATGGCAGCCTCGCTTGGGAGCGCACCAGCAGCAGTGCACTGCGAGCGCTTGTCGTGCTATCGGATGGATCGCGCGTCGTCACAGGACATGACGACGGTTCGGTGATGTTCTGGGACGCAGCGTCCGGTGCGCCGGTCTTGACGCGACTTGTCAGCGAGTACGGAATTTCGGCACTGGCCTGCGACCCTGGCAATGGTTTCGTCGTCGCGGGAAGTGCGGATGGGAATTGTCATTTGCTTCGGGCCACAGCCGCGGTCGAGGCGGCGGACATGTTGCGGGTCGCCGGCACGAGCGCCGCCATGCAATTGCACTGCGGCCTGCGACTGGAGCTGCGCACTCATCACGAGGTCTTGGCGATGATCGACGGCAGCCCCGATCTCGATCCGGATCTTCGCGACTGGATGCGGACGTGCGAGCGCTGCTGGCTGTCTATGCCCTGGTCTGTGACTCAATACGCCTATCAGGTCGTGATCGAGCCCGGCCTGCCGGCGGCGCGCTATGCTGCGGCTCGACGTGTGGCCGAGACAGGCCTTGACGTACTGGACGTGCGTTATCCCATGCCGATGGCGATTCTGGCGCTGGCCAGCGCCAGGCTCGGCGACACAGCGCGAGCACTGTCGGCCTGCGCCGTGTTTAGCGAAGAGCAGCTCGCCCAAACCGGCGCGTTCGAGTCGGTCTTGCGCGCCGGCCGCGCGTTGGCGCTCCACGCCACCGGGCAGACCGAGGCGGCGGCCAAGGACTTGGAGCGGTTGGAGGCGCTTGCAGCAGTTCCTTTCGCGCCGTTCCACGCCGTGTCGCTGTGGCGCGAGGTTGAAGCCGCGCTGGCGAAGTAGCGAACTTCAGGAGTACGGATTCAGATCTCTTCGTCGGGTGGCTGCATTGCCATCCGAACGAAATCGGCTCACACCGCATACATCTTGATGCACGCTTGGATGTCCCGATGACCGACACCCCTGCTCACGGTCAATGGTAGCGCGTGTGCGCTCTGCTCGAGGACGCGCAGCGCGCCGAGTTCTTGACGGACGTGTTGCGAGCGCGACCTCGTCCTGGACATGATCCACTTCAGCAGGCGCGCAGTCCTGTGCTATTCCAAGCGCGGCTCCTCGATGCAGACCCAATTGCAGTTCCCGGGACCCCGGACACCCTCGACGGTGAATGACACGGATTCCTTGCCTCGAAGGTCGATGTCGAGCGTCAGCGGACGTGCCGCGGGCGGAACCTCAGCCTCGAACACGACCACGCCGTTCACCTGAATGCTCAAGCGCAGCCCGGATTCGTTGCAGTCTCCACCCGAGTCCATGATCGTATGCAGGCGACCCGTGAAACGGCTTGCATTTGCGAAGCGTTCGAAGTTTGCCGTCGTTGCTCCCTCGTCGACCGCGCGCAGGAGCAGTCGCGCCGGGTTTTCCCTCTGGGCTACAAGCACTTCTCCCGTGGTGCCACGTGTGACTACGCTCGCGGCACGGCCAAGCAAACTGGTCGACACAAGCGCAGGCGGATTACGGGCGAAGAGCCCTAGACTCTTCAAGCGCGCCAAGTGAGCCAAGTCGGGTGCAGCGGGACCAGCCCTCAGCAATCCCTGCCGTATCGCCTCGAAGCAAACCAGGTTTCCGATCTCGTTGTGATGGCCGATCAAGGGATATTCATGGCCATAGAACCGAGCGCAATTCTTCGCCATGTCATCCGCTGCAAACGCGAGATACGATCGCGTGTCGAAGAGCGGAATCGAAAATTCCGCGCAGACGTCTTCGATCATCCGTTCCTGCCATTCGAAGTTGCTCCCTCGCTTCAGGGCGCCCTGCTCGGCGTGAAAGATCAGAAAGAAATGTTGCAGCCCGCGGCTGGAGAGTTCGTGTTCGATCTCGACCAGGATCTTGCGATTCAAGCTCTGTTTTTCCTGCGCGAAGAGCGCGTCTCCCCGCCACTGTGCACGTTGGCGGGCCATGAACGGCGATGATCGGTTGAGGAACAGCCGCCACAGGTAGCTGCGTATCGAAGGCGGATTCTGATCCAAGTACTTTCGAACACTCGTCTGCACCGGCCCGCGCGCCCGCAGCTGCCCGTCGACGACATCGAGTCGCGGCTTGGGCCAGCATCGAAACTCGAGCAGGCTGCGGTCGAGATCGCTTTCGAGCAGCAGGCTTACGATTACGATCGGGTTCTGATCCTTGAAGCCATCGATCGAGTGCTTGAGCAACAGGTAGATCTGATCGAGGCCGTATCCGCCGACGCCATAGTTCAGTATCGCGTACTGCCGGCCAAGTTCGGAGCGCTCGAGGATCGTCTGGAAGCACTGCTCAGGCGGCGTGTTGCACTGCGCGAAGGAATCGCCATAGAGCAGCACCGCTCGACGGCCACGCAGCTGGTCTTCCTCGACATGTCGATAATTGCCCGAAGTGAGTGCCGACCCCGTCCAGCCCAGGATCGGGTCGGGACCTGGCGCGTCGACCAACGCGGCCTCGCCGTGGAACAGGCAGTCGAGTTTTCAGTAGTCGTCCTGGTTGATGCTGCTGGCGAAGTGCTCCGCCTTTCGAAGGCTGTTGGCGAATTCGCCCAGAGGCAGGCCCGGCAGAAAGAGCAGCACCCGGATTGCAAGCTCGCACACCAGCAGCGACACGAGCAGGCTGACGATCGAGACGAGCAGAGCGTTCCGGATCCTGCGCCGACGAGAGCGCGGCCCGGGCGGGGGAGAAGCAGGGGACAGCGGCAAATCCATGACGCGAACGTGTGGAGAGATTCGAGGAGCGTGTCTCTGGCGACGCAAGTCGGATTCAC
>JAYUOR010000082.1:0-2115 GCA_043760765.1 Planctomycetota bacterium
CAAATTTGCGCCGGGAATAAAATGAGGTATGTAGTCGCTTCTCCGGCCGTCTCGCTGGTTGTCCTTGGGCCCGATCTTGATGAGCAGCCCGGTCAAGTCTGATTGATCAAGTGCTACGCGGATGGTGCCGGACTTCACTGGATACGATTGCGAGGTGTAGCTCTCGGGCACGCGGAATATCGGGGGGAGGCCCGTCGGCCGATAGAGGAAACTGGCATTCGCAACCATGTAGTCGTCGTCGATCGGCTGCCCTGTGTCAAAGTCCAGCATTTGCAGTTCGAAGTACTTGCGTGGGGCAAGCTCAATCACGCGCGTGATTTCGCCAGTGTCTGGACTGAGCTTGTACTCCTGAGCCTGATCATCCCCCGGCTTGAATGCCTCTTCAGTCGGCATGATCGCGAACTCACAGAACCCTGGCGCGTATTCTGGAAAATGGACCACGCTCACTCGGAACTGGACTCCAAGGCGGTCGTAGGTCAACGGGAAGCCGTCCACGGAAACGAACGAATCCAAGTACGCGCGCTCTGGGTTGACTTGCGCAAAGAAGTCGACACCGCAACCCAGCAGCTCCCGAACCATTCCGTTGTGATCCGAGCGCCCAACGACCCACTTTCCGTCCCGTGGGTTTGTCGGCGAATGTCGAACGATCGCATCTGAGATCGGGAGCTTCGTTTCCTTGTCGATCACCCTCAGGGTCAATATCGGTGCCCTTGGGACCGGCGCAAGAACAATGTCCCCGCTCCACGCGCCCGTGCCGGTCAGCAGCTCGCGGATCGAAAGCCTGAAGACTGCACTGCTTGATCGCCACCTGGGAGCGCTGGCCTTCGCGACGAGGACGCACTGGTCAGAATCGATCGGAGTCGGCGCATCGCGAACCTGTCGATAGCCAGCGGCTCTCGCTTCCTCGTCCTGCAGGAGCTGCTCGGTGTCGGGCACAAGTCCATTGCGAGCGGTGGTTGCGGTGAAGCCGAAGCTGGACCGGCCCTGATCGTCGGATCGCGGAAGCTCGTGGAACGGATAGGAGGCCTCCGCGAGTTGCGGGATCATCGCGACCTGAAGGCTAGCGCCCTGAATAGGCGATCCCGACGGATCCATGACGCGGAGAGTCGCCGTGAATTCGACGACAGAGTTGGGTGCCGATGTCACTTGGGCCGCCACTGGCAGCCGTACGCCAAGCTCGAGCGGAGCGGCAACCGACTGTGGTGGATCGCTCTGCTTGGGCGGCTGCTTCGGTTCAACCTGCTGCTCTTGTTTGCCGCACGTCGCCCACGCACTTGCCAGGACCAGGAGCGCGATCACGAGTGTGCTCGCGGCTTTGGCGGCCTTGCCCCAACGGTGACGGTCTTGCGCCTCTTGATGCTCAATCGTTGGCATATGGATTCACGGAGGATCGAGGAGCGTCGCAGTGGGACTCACTCAACCTTCCACTCCAAGACGCCTGCCGAGAATTCCTTCTGCATCTGGATCTCAAGTCGGAGCGCTGTCGCCTCAAGTGGAACGAACGCGACCTCGATGAACTTGTCCTTCGCGACGGAATAGCTCGAACCCGCAGCGAGTTTCACCGGCTTCCAGTCCGTGCCGTCCTGCCACACGAGTCGCCAAGACTCCGGCACTCGGCAACTGCCCTTGCCCGTGTCGTCGAACCAGTACACGCGTGCCTTCGTGAACTTGCGCTTTTCGGCGAAGTCCATCTGCACCCATTCCGCACTTCCGCGCTGGTCCCAAAAGGTCGTGCGCGGAATGGAATCGTCGCTCGACGACGCGGGCACTTTGCCGTCGTTCAGCGCCAGCAGCGTGTCGCCGCTCCAGCAGTGCGAGGCCGAAAGTTCGACGCCACTCTGCTCGACGCCAAGACCCTGGCCGGGAAGCTCGGCCAGTTCCGGAGTCTCGGGCATCCACACGACCATTTCGCCCGCGGCGCCTTCAGCGGGGCGGTTGCTCCACAGGCAGTACGGAATCGCCAGGAGATCCGCCGGCTTCGCGATGCGCTTGCGCCGATCATCGAGCGAGACGACTTCACCCTTCGCGCGCACGACCATCGTTCCCCCGAGCAACGCGGGCTGCCACTCTGCCTTCAACTCGGCGGTCGGCGGCAGCGCGAGATTGCGCGCTCCC
>JAYUOR010000083.1:0-5262 GCA_043760765.1 Planctomycetota bacterium
GCCGTGTGCGGGAAAACCGCAAGCACGGTTTGAAAGGGGGTCTTGATGGACCGTCGCACTGGCAACAGTGGGGCTGTAAATAAGGATCTACCAATGAACGAGCAGAGGCCCAAGTCCGCGGAAGTTGGCGGAGCCACGCCGACTTTCCTCGGGTCTTGGCAGGGTCGCGTGATCCTGGGCGCGTTCGCGCTCTTCCTCTTCGCTGGGCTCTTCGCGTTCAAGGACTACGGCCTGGGCTGGGACGACTGGACCTGCCGGGCGAGTTCGGGACAGGTCAATTGGAACTACATCACGCGCGGGGTGACGAAGCCGCTGCTGGAGGGCAACGAGAAGTACCACGGGCCGGCCTACGAGTTGTTCCTGCTGGTCCTGGAAAAAGTCCTCTTCGTCAAGGACATCCGCAACGTGTACTTGCTGCGCCACGCGGCGATGTTCCTGACCTTTTTTCTGGCCACGATTGCGTTCTTTCGCATCGCGCGCCGGGCGTTGGGCCATGACCTGTACGCACTGTGCGCCTGCGTGATGCTGGTGCTGTCACCGCGCATTTTCGAAGAAGCCTTCATCAACTCGAAGGACCTGGCGTTCCTCTCGTTCTTCATTTTCGCGACATGGAGCCTGTTCCGGCTGCTGGAGAAACAGAGTTATCTCCACGTCGCCATCCACGCGCTGATCTGCGGGCTGTTGATCGATATTCGCTTGATCGGCTTGCTCGTGCCGGCGGTGACGGTTGCCTGTCTTTGCGTGCTGACCATTCGCCAGGGATCGGCGCGGCTTGCGGCGAACGCCGGAAAGTTGTCCGCCTATCTCGCACTCTGCACGGGATTCGTGATCCTGTTTTGGCCGGTGCTCTGGCTCGGGCCGTGGTTTCACTTCAACGCAGCGCTCGAGGAGATGCGCAAGTACCACTGGGAAGGATTCGTGCTCTACATGGGCGCGAACATCAAGAGCACCGAGCTGCCCTGGCACTACTTGCCGTATTGGATTTTCATCACGACACCGCTTTTCTATACGGCGCTCTGGGCCGGCGGCATCGCCGCACTGTGCGCTTCGGCAATTGGAAAACTGCGGCGCGCGTCCGACTTCGCTCGCGCGCTCGAACTCGAATGGCTGGCAATCGTCGCGTTTTTCGCCGGTCCGCTCGCCGCGGTCATCGTGTTGCACTCGGTGGTCTACGACAGTTGGCGACACGTCTTCTGCGTCTATCCGTTCTTCGTCCTGATCGCCGCGTTCGGGTTCAAGTGGCTGATCGAGAGTCGCGGGCCCATTCGGCTGCCGAGTGGAATTCTCCTGATCGTGCTCGCGGTCAATTCCTGTGCCGTCGCATGGTTCATGATCCAGAACCATCCGCACCAGAACGTCTACTTCAACGCGCTGGCGCAGCTTGTGCACAAGCCGCTGGAGAAGAACTTCGAGCTCGACTACTGGGGCCTTTCCTACCGCAAGGGATTGGAGCACATCCTCGAACTCGAGCCCTACCCGAACAAATTCAAGATTGCGGCCGAGGACCCCAGCTGCAAGGTCAACCTCAACATCCTGAAGGCGCAGGATCGCGAACGGATCGAGTTCGTCGAGGACCGCGGCGACGCGAACTATTTTCTGACCAATTACAGAGGCACCAACGGGGAGTATCCTCAAGTGGCACCCTATGACGACAAGGTCTTCGGAATTGTGGTCAGCGATGTTCCGATCCTGGGCGTGTACCGCATGAAGCCGCGCTGAACCTAGAGCCATTGCCATGCCCATCGACCTGACCGTCATCATTCCCGTCTTCAATGAGGAGCTGAACCTCCCGGCGCTCAGCGGTCGGCTGTTGCCGGTGCTGGAAAAGATCACGAGCTCCTACGAACTCTTGTTCATCGACGACGGCAGCGTGGACTCCTCCGTGGCGCTGATCAAAGCGCTCGCCGCCAAGGATCCGCGCGTGCGCTACGTCAGTTTGAGCCGCAACTTCGGCCATCAAGTGGCCTTGAGCGCCGGCCTCGATCACGCGCGTGGCGCGGCGGTCGCGATCATCGACGCCGACCTGCAGGATCCGCCCGAGTTGATCATCGAGCTGTACAACAAGATGAAAGAGGGCTTCGAAGTCGTCTACGCGAAACGGCGCTCGCGCAAGGATCGCAGTGTGCTCAAGAAGACGGCCTACGCCGTGTTCTATCGACTGCTGGCGCGCATCTCGCAGATCGACATCCCGCTCGACACCGGCGACTTTCGCATCATGGACCGCAAGGTCGTCGATGTGCTGCGCGCGATGCCCGAGCAGCGCAAGTTCCTGCGCGGCCAAGTCGCGTGGGTCGGCTTCAACCAGGCCGCCGTCGAATACGATCGCGATGCGAGGCGCGCGGGCGAGCCGGGTTACACGTACAAGAAGCTCTTCATGCTGGCGCTCGACGGCATCACGTCGTTCTCGGATCTGCCGCTGCGCTTCGCCACGTTCGCAGGAATCATCGTTTCCTTCGTCGCGTTCCTGCTGATCCTCTACGCGTTGCTCTCCTACTACTTTTGGCACGGCGAAACTCCGCGCGGCTGGACTTCGATGATGGTCTCGGTGCTATTCGTCGGCGGAATTCAGTTGCTCAGCATCGGTATCATCGGTGAATACGTTGGCCGGCTTGCGACGGATGTCCGACGCCGGCCGCTGTACATCGTGAAGGATTCGAACACGAAGACGGAGTGAGCACGGTTGCCCCGACGTGGCGCTGCGCGAGTCTGATTCCCCAAGCAAGGCGGTCTTCCCATGCGCCACGTGATCTTCTCGCTAGTCATCGGCGCCCTGCTCGGGGCCCTCGCCGTCTGGTTCTTCATGTCGGCTCCGCAGCCAGGAAGTGAGGCAAATCCGGAACCTGCCGCGACGAGTGTCGTTCCTACCGAGAAGCACGAAGTCTCGCTCGATCAACCCGAGCGCGTAGTCGTGAGCAAGGCCGCGGAGACGAGAGTGCCCGAATCCGATCTGCTGATCAGCCCTGCGCTGCGCCGCTATGCCGAAGACGGCTTGCGCCGTGGCTGGAAATTCGCGCGACAGGATGAGATGCCGGCCGAGGATCTCGCTTTGGGCATGCAGGAGTTCGATAAGCTGGTCTTGGAAAGTCCGGCAAACATCGGACGATCCTTTGGCGAGCTACGGACCAAGGCGGAACAGGCGTTGGCGGATGCGAAAAGCGGTGGAGTGTTCTCGTTGCTCGAACGACTCGATGCGGGCGGAGTCGGCCCCCTGCCCGGTCTGGTGAGTGATCCGGCGCAGTTCGAACCGCTCTTTGCGCGTGTCGCGGACGAGCAACTTCGCACGGGCCTTGTCGATCGCGAGCATCCCGACAAGTCGATCGAAGATGGTGTGACGCTGACCTGGCCGGCCGGCGTGTATCGACTCCACAACCTGATGAAGGAGAAGGATCCGTTCCCACGCGACGTCACGATCGCAGGCGCCGGCATGGACGCGACGATGCTCGTGCTCAATGGCGTCCTGATGACCCGCGAGGGCTTGCGGAACTTCTGCATTCGCGACTGCACGGTGAATACGGACAACAACTACCTCTTCGATCTGAGGCTGAAGCCCGCGCCGATCCGTTTCGAGCGCGTGCGCTTCGTGGGTTTCGACACGGGGGCGGGAGGTTCTTGTCTGCTCGGGACCAAGGCGCTTGCCCTGTCGGCGAAGTCCTGTCGATTCGAAGGCGGGTACGGCAGAGGCCCTCAGTACGGAACTCTGTTCGACGTCCGCACCGATGCGCTGGTCGCACGCTTTGAATCCTGCTCTCTCTCCTTGCTAAGGCTCCGCGTCGCCTACATCCATCCGGGAGCAACCGTTCTCTTCGTCAATTGCGCGCTGGATCAAATTCTGGACGACCCGCTGACCGAGGCTGCGGGCCGCTCGGGCGTGATGTTCAACAATTGCTCGCTCACGCGGCACGAAGGTGGCTGGGAGACCGTTCCGCAGCTCGACCTGAACGCGATTTTTCCGAATTGGCAGAGCCGTCTGGAGTGAGCGGCCTCCAGCCGCTTACACGAGCAGCCCCAGACGCTACCGTTGGTGGATGGACTCTCATTTGAAGCGCCGCCGGAACGAACGCCAGGAGTGGTCGTGAGACGTCATTCGCGCGCATTCTTCCTGTTTGCGGCGCTCTTCCTCGCCGCCAGCGCAGTGTGGTACGGCTGGTGCGCAGCGACAATGTTTGGAAAACCCTCGGAGCACATGCGTCTCGTGTTTCGCTTCGCAACGCAGGATGACGGAGAGGCTGTCGACCGCGCTTGTGATGTGTTCCGCGCGCGGCTGAAGAAACTCGACGCTGAGGATGTTTCGGTCGAGCGCCGCGGCGCGAGCGAAGTGCTCCTGGAATTCCTGCCGCCGAAGACCGGTCCCTTCAGCGCCAACGATGAAGTTCTTCGCGTGCTCTCTGCGCGCGGCAGGCTGAGCTTCTACATCGGCGCCACGGAGTCTACGTTCACGGGCTTTGGCAAAGATCTAGGAGAGTCTCAGAAGCGAGTCGTCGACTGGATGACGAAGCCCGAAAACGCGCAGGTTTCCATCGACATCTACAACGCGCTCGCGGAAGCGGAGGGCGGGCCGCCCGCGGGAATCTGCTGGTATCCACAGCGTCCGGAAGCCAGCATGGGTGAAGTGCCGCGCGACAAGCGTCTCTTGCGTCCGCTGCTGATCGGAAAGCCAGAATGGACTTTCGGCACGAAGAATCTGGAAACAGTCGGCAAGAGCATGGACCGCACTGGGAATCCTGCAATGAGCTTCCGGTTGCGCGCCGAATCGATCGAGCCCTTCGGTGAGTTCACCGGCGCACACGTCAACGAGCCCTTGGTCGTAGCACTCGACGAAGAGGTCGTCTCGTACGCACATATCGGCGAACGGTTGCCCGGCGAGGCACAGATCTACGGCCGCTTCGCCGATCGCGAGGTCGACGAAATGGTTGACCGCCTGCGCTCGGGCGAACTGCCGTCGAAGCCCGTGCTTGTTTCGAGCGAGCATGTCGCGGCCAGACGCAGTTCAGCCCAACGTGGACTGGTCATTGCCGCCGTACTTTCGGCCGTCGCAGCCATCGGCATGCTCGTGGTTCGATCCAGGATTCCTAGGCGCCTGCCCGCCTGACCCTGGCCGCGAGCCGGCCGGCTGAAGAGCTGAAAAAGGTCGGCGGCCTGGGTCGCGGACTCGCTATCTTCAGGACATGGTGCGTCCTGACAGGAATAACGAACCGGCCGCAAGTCGGTCATTGTTCCCAGGCTTTGTGAACCCAGCGGGTGCAAGTCCCGTCCAGGCAGTCA
>JAYUOR010000084.1:0-5258 GCA_043760765.1 Planctomycetota bacterium
CTTAGTCCCCTGCCGGGAAGATGCTGCGAATTCGAATCAAATTCCCCGACAGTGGATTCCGCGTTCCACGCAGCGATGCTCCAGCGCAATTTTGACCAATCAATTGCATCGAGGTCAAAATCGTTTGTGGGATGGGCCAGAAGCAAATCCTCGACCACTTGACGGACATGGGTACGCAGCGCCTCGCTGGCCCAGGCCTGCTGAACGCGCAGGCCAAGGCGCATGGTTCCGGTTCGCCAGACCTCCTGGGTCTGAAAATCGGTATCCCCAAACAGCCCGCGGCCAGCGGTGATGCCCGCAAGGAACTCGGCCCGACTCTCTTCGATCCGTCCTAGCCGATCAAGCAAGGTTGCAATGTACATATGCAGGTTCCAGACCCACTCCGGCCTGAACCCCAAGAGACTCTTTGAATCCTGCCCCTGAAATGCCTGCAAATCGACGCGATGCAGGGCAAGTGCCTCTTCCAGTCTTCCAAGTCGAGCAAGTATGCTCGCGAGCCACGATCGCATTGACCTCGTTGATGGATGCTGGCTGCCAAAGTGGTCACGCTGAACTTCAAGTACTTGACGAAACATGTGCTCGCATTCATCAAGCTGGCCCGAGGCCTCGGCAATCCACCCCAGCGCCAACAATTGCAGAGTCGTTGTCTCATGGTCGATCACTCCCGAAACGGCCGTTGCCGGGAGGGACTGCGCTTCATTCTTGACCGCTTCCACCTCCTCTGTTTTTCCCTGCCTCCAAAGGGCCGTGACCAATCTCCACATCACCGCAGGCAGGGAAACGGCGCGCTGCTCCTCTGGCAGGGAATTGAGAACGGCGATCAACTCGCGCGCAAGCGGGCCCGCTTCCGGCGAGCCCCAATTCTCCGAAAGTACGGCGTCGCAAAAAGTGAGGTGCACGAGTTGCGTCACTCGGTGCTTGGGACCGAGCAGCCTCAGCGCTTCAGGGAACGTCGAACGCGCAAGTACTCTGCCCTCATCGTTCTTCAACTGTATGCTGGACGAAAGAAGCGTCTTGGCCAGTCGTTCCCGAATGACCAGCGCGTCTTCGCTGGAACTACGGCCGATATCCATGGTCAACTCCAAAGCCTTGCGCAGACTCGCTTCAGCTTCCTCGTAGTAACCGAGGTTGAAATAGGTTTCGCCAAGCGTCCGCCGGGCAACGGCCTCGATTTCCGGGAAACCCTCCAATTGCTCGCCGAGACTTTGCGACGAAGCGTTGAGCATCTCGACAACGCGTACGTCTCGCCCTCCACCTTCCATTCCGGGTTTCGCATAGGCGAGGATGTTCTGCAGGACGGCAGTCGTCTGCTTGGCCATCGTGGCGTCGTGACGTGCCTCTGTTTCGGATCGAATGGCGCGCATCCAACCCGTCGCCGTCGCGACAACACCGGCGATCAAGACCAACAACACGAGCGCAAGTCCGGCGACCAGCTCCGTGTGCCGCCGCACGAACTTGGCCGTCTGATATCGAATCGTCGGCGGCCGAGCCAGGATCGGCTCATCGTTCAGGAAGCGCCGAATATCCGCCGCCAACTCTGCCGCCGTCTGGTATCGACGTGCCGGCTCCTTGGCCATCGCCTTGCGCACGATGGTCTCGACGTCGCCGCTATACGCGCGGCTGATCGAACTCAACGACGTGGGTTCTTCATCGCGAATGATCCGTGCCGTTTCAGGAATGCTCCGACCGGTGAGGTCATACGGCAAGCGACCGCCCAGCAATTCGAAGGCGATCACGCCGAGGGCATAGACATCGCCTCGGCCGTCGAGCAAGCCTCCTTCGCGTTCGCCGCCAAAGCCGCTGTCACCCGTGACCTGCTCGGGGCACATATAAGCCAACGTGCCGATGAGCGCGCCTGAACGCGTGTTCAACGCTGTGGCCATCTGATCCAAGTTGGTCGCGCGGGCCACGCCGAAGTCGATGATCTTCGGTTCGCCCGTCGCCTCCACCATGATGTTGCTGGGCTTGAGATCGCGATGAACGACACCGTGCGTGTGACCGAAGTGCACCGCATCGCAGATCTTGGCGAGAAGCTCCAGGCGCTGCCGGTCGTTCAAAGCCTCTTGATTGGCATGTTCAATCAACGGCAGGCCGTTGATGAACTCCATCGTGTAGAACGCCGGCCGCGTGGTCGCTCCACCGATCCCGGCTGATTCCGCAACGTCCGCATCGTAGATCTGTGCGATGTTGGGATGGTGCAAGCGGCCGAGGACTTGAATCTCGCGCTCAAAGCGCTGCACCATTTGCTTGGACGGAAATGCCGAGCGAATCACCTTGAGTGCGACGATGCGATGCGGCGAATCCTGCTCGGCCTCGTAGACGCTGCCCATCCCGCCTTCACTGATCAAGCGCAGCACGCGATAGCGGCCGAACGCTACCGGCAGACGGCATGAACCAAGGTCCGAGGAGAGGCCCGCGACCGCGCGATGCAACAGCTGACCGTCATCGAGCGCCGGCTGCTGAAGAAACTGTCCGTTGTCATCGATCCGTAACAAGCTATCGATGTCGCGGCGCAGCGCCTCGTCGCCATTGCAGGCAGTGTCCAGAAATGCCGTGCGCTCCGACGGGTCTAGTTCGCAGACCTGATAGTAGATGGCCTTGGCGCGTTGATACTGCTCGTTCGCCATGATCGAGGATCTATCCGATCAGTTGGGTGTGCAGCCACGCACGGGCCATCTGCCAATCCAACTTGACTGTGCGCGGCGCAATCCCCAACACCTCCGCGGTTTCCTCCACGCTCAGGCCGCCGAAGAAGCGCAATTCGATGACGCGGCATTGACGTTCGTCCATCGCTTCAAGGCGGGTGAGCGCTTCGTTGAGTGCCAATAAATCGACGGGGCCGATCGCCAATGCGGCAGGCGTGGGAGTGTTCTCGTCAAGTGTCACCCGGAGCGGACCACCGCCGCGCTTGATGGCGTTGTGTTTCTCAGCGTGATTGATCAGCACCCGCCGCATGGCCTGGGCCGCCACGGCGAAAAAGTGCGCGCGGCCCTGCCACGGCATGTCGGTTTGCTTCACCAGGCGAAAGTACGCCTCATGCACCAGCGCGGTGGGCTGCAATGTGTGATCCGGGCGTTCATGGCGAAAAAAGCCGTCCGCCAGTCCGCGCAACTCGTCATAGACCAGCGGCAATAGCTGCTCAGAGGCGGATGCGTCGCCACGCTGCACTTCCTGCAGGATCTGGGTGACACGAGTTTGCAGATCCGACGGTTGCATCTTGGGACCCAGCAACCGCCTTCCGTCGGCCGTCGTGCGTGAGTAGATCAATTCTACGGCGCGCGGCGGGAAGGCGGGCCCCGAATGTGACGCAAGCGGCGGTCTTGGGCCAATTCACACTGTTTCCACCGAATTCGTTGCCCCAGTACGGCGCCGTTTCGGCCTGTCTCCCTGGAGAACCGTCTTTTCTTGCCCCCGACCTTTTCCAGGAGTTCACTCATGCCGCTCGCTTTCCGCCTCCCATTCATCACGAAACGCCTGGCGCTCAACGGCAGTGCCTCGGGCGTCGTGACCGTGAACGTCCCGCGTCAGAAGAAGAGCATCGCCATCGATGGTGGCGAGCTCTACGACTCGACGCACTGAGCTACTGATCCCGAGCATTGTGCAGCCTCGGCGCTTGCCCGCCTCGACTGCTGCACGTTCGAGGGCGGGACTCGCAAGCGTCCTGCCCTCACTCTTTCAGTAGCCCGCCGCCTGTCCGTCCTTGCGACTTTCGCTCGCGCCGACGTACGTGCCGTGCAGCAGGTCGCGATGGATGGCTTGATAGCCGCCGAAGCCGCCGTTGCCCAGGCGCACGTCGTGGCTGAGTTGCATCAGCCTGCGCTGGCTCTCGTAGGGGACGCCGCTCTCGACTTCGACGTAGCCGCCGTCGGTCATCTTCGGTTTGTCGTAATCGCTCGAGCCCAGATGTTGCCAGCGCGCGGCATCGCCGGCTTCCTGGAAGTTCATGCCGAAGTCGATCAAGTTGCAGACGATTTGCACATGTCCCTGCGGCTGCATCGCGCCGCCCATCAGGCCGAACGCGAGCCAGGGCGCTCCGTCTTTCATGATGAACGCGGGGATGATCGTGTGCAGCGGCCGTTTGCCCGGCGCGTAGGCATTTGCGTGGCCCGGCTGGAGTACGAACATCTCGCCGCGATCCTGGAATCCGAAACCAAGGCCCGGCACGGCGATGCCCGAACCCATGCCGCGGTAGTTGCTCTGGATCAGCGACACCATGTTGCCTTCGGAGTCCGCGGTGCAGAGGTAGATCGTGTCGCCCTCGTCCGCCGCGGGATTGCCGGCATCGAAGGAACGGCCGGCGCGCTTGGGATCGATCAGCTTGCGGCGTTCCGCCGCGTATTCCTTCGAGAGCAAACCTTTCAGTGGGATCTTCGAGAACTCCGGATCCGAGTAGAACTTCGCGCGATCCTCGAAGGCCAATTTCTTGGCTTCGACCATCAAGTGAAGCGCCTCGGGTGAGTCGAAGCCCATGCTCTTCAGGTCGAACCCTTCGAGGATATTGAGCATCTGCAAGGCCGCGATGCCCTGGCCGTTGGGCGGCAACTCGTACACGTCGTATCCGCGATAGTTGACCGACACCGGCTCGACCCAGGTCGAAGTGTGGCGTTCGAGATCGAGCTTGCGCAGATAGCCGTTGTTTTCTCGCATGAACGCGTCGATGCGTTCAGCGATCTCGCCCTTGTAGAAAGCGTCGCGGCCTTTCTCGCCGAGCAGCGCGAGCGTGCGCGCGAGGTCGGGGTTCTTGAAGATCTCACCTTCCTTCGGCGCCTCGCCGCCGGGCGCATAGATCTGCAGGAACGCTCCGGGGAGTTTGTCGGTCTTCGCCTGCCTGATGCCGAGGCTCCACAGCCAGGCGATGTACTGCGTGACGGGAAAGCCTTCGTTCGCGTAGCGCACGGCGGGCGCGAGCACGGCGCTCATCGGCAAGCGGCCGAACTTCGCGTGCAATTCGAACCACCCGTCCACGGCGCCTGGCACCGAGATCGGCAGGACTCCGCGCGAGGGAATCGTCGTGCGGCCGAGCGTCTTCAGCTCCGCGGAGAGTTGATCGAAGCTCAATCCAAGCGGCGAGCGGCCCGAGCCGTTGAGGCCGTACAGCTTCTTCGTCTTCGCGTCCCACACGATGGCGAACAGATCGCCGCCGATGCCGTTGCTCACAGGCTCCATCAGCCCGAGTGCCACATTCGCGCCGATCGCCGCATCGACGGCCGAGCCGCCGGCCTTGAGAATGTCGAGCGCGATCTGCGTCGCGAGGGGAT
>JAYUOR010000085.1:0-14887 GCA_043760765.1 Planctomycetota bacterium
TTCGCGGACAGGAACTGAAAGCGCGAGAGCAGTTCCACCTGCTGCGGATGGCAGATGCAGATCACGGCGCGCTGCTCCCGCCAGGCTTTTTCAGGCCGCCCGGGAACGGGGGATTCTTGGGTTGGACCTTGAGCGTCGGCGGAGCGCTGCTCGGCTTGGGAGCGGCGGACGGTGAGCTTGGCTTGACAGCACTCAGCTTGACCGCGGGCGCCGAACTCAACACCGCGGCCGGCGCAATCGATGCGGCCGAGCTCGGAGCCGCGGCCACACTGATCTTCGGCGCCGAGGCGGCCTCGAAGGCAAGTTTGGGTGCCTGGAGTTTCAACCCTTCGCTGGCGATCTCCTGCGCGAAGTCCGCGGCACTGAACAGGCAGGGCAACGCTGGGACAGCGCACAGCGGGCCGCACGACGAGGTCTGGACCATGCCGACACCCAGTTGCGCCATGAGCTTGCCGAGCAGGTAGGCGAGCAACAGTGTCGCCGGAGGCAACACCGGCAGACTCGAGAGCATGTTGCCGAGTCCCTCCGACGCGGCAACCTGCGCTGACTTGCTGAGGCTCTTGGCTGCGGACTTGGAGGCATTCTTGCTCGTGGAGAGCGTGGTCGAGGGCAGGTTGAGCGACATGGCGCCAGGCCCGACGGATTTCGCGAGCGACTTGAGCATCGGCTGGACCTTGTAGCCCGCGCCCGCCGTGAGCATGTTGATGCCCATCGAGCCCTTGATCGCCGACAGCGCATTCAGCAGCGCAAGCGTTTGAGCCAACAGGGCCGCGTTGAGCAGGCCGTTGAGTGCGTTGAGCGCACTGAGGTTCGAGTTCAGCGTTTGGAGCTGCGTGCCGAGCATGGCGATGCCACCCGGTGCGCCGAGGCCGATGCCCAGATTGGCCTGCACGGCGGCGCTCATCGCGACGAACGCCGCTGCATTGGCCGCAGCCGATGCGCTGGCCGCCCCCTGTGCGCTGGCCGATGCGGCGGCAGTGGCGCTGGTCTTGGCCATGGCAGCAAGTTGAGCGTTTGCACTGGCGCTCATCAGATTCACGCCGAGTGCATTGGCCGCAGACATGGCTCCGGCAAGTTGGGCCAGCGCCTGAAGTGGCGAGAGCGAACTCATCGGCAGACCCCCGAGAGCCTTCATCAGGCCCCCTGACGTCAGTGCGTTAGCCAACTGCTCGAGCGACGGTGCGCAGTTAGCGCCGGTCAAGGGCATTTTCAGTGCCCCCTTCAGCGCTCCGATTCCGTTGGCGAGTGCTGTCAGCTTCGCCATCGCGGCGGCGTTCAAACTGACATTGGCGCTCGCCAGGGCGCTGGCCGACATGGCTGCGGAGAGCGCGGTGTTGGCCGCCATCGCCGCGGCGAGCGACGATTGTGCCCCGGCGCCCGCGGAAACGTTGCCCATAGCTGCAACGTTGGCCGGCAGCGCCGCGAACATCGGGGCCAGCCCCGCGATCGATTGGGCGCAGGCGCAGAGCATGGATTCAGCCGGACTTCGTTGCTTTCTTGGGGGCGGCGGGCGGCGGCAATTCCCAGGGCGCGGGCTCCGCGGCGAGCTTCACCCCGAGCTGGAAGAAGCGCTTGAGGTGCTCGGTGGATTGCAGCGGACCGTCCATCAGCGCGGCGAGCTGAATAGCGACGCCGGCGCACAGCGCGCAAAGGTGCTCCGCGGGAGGCACGGGTGTCAGCTCGACCGGCGCCAGGCTGCCCTCGCTCATGAAAGCAGCCAAGGCCGTGCAACCGGCAGTGTTGTCGAGCTGTGCAGTCTCCGAAGCAGCGCCTGCCGCGCGTCGATTGGTGTCAGTGGGATCCTTGGTCCACTGTGAAGCGGCATCAAGGGCGGCGAGCTGCTCCGGCGTACTCGCCTTGGCGAGGGCCTCGCGCGAGCAGGTGAGCGCCCAATGCACGCACTCGCGCTTGGGAAGCGCTCCGGCGAGCAATTTGATCGCATCCTCGTGCAGCGCAGCCGCATCGAGCTTTTCGAGCCAGGCGCTCGCGCTCTCGTCCTTCGCCGACAGGCCGATGGCCTGCTCGCTGAACTCGAGCCCCTTCGAAGCCGCAGTGGCCTGCTTGTCGGCGATCTTCTTCATGGTCGGTAGGGTCATGGTCGTGCTGCTCAACCGATCATGGTAATGCCGCCCTTGGCCTTGAGCATCCCCGAGCCCTCGACGGTGACCATTGCCGCCTTGACCTCGGCCTGGACGCTGCCTTCGATCTTGACCATCAGACCCTTCACGGTGATGCCGGAGGGCTCGATCTTGATCGAGTTCGAGCCGGCCTTGAGTTCGATGCCGGGGGCGGCGTCGATCAGGACCTTGCCCCCGGTGACCTTGATCGTGAAACCGGTGGCGGCTTCGATGTTGCCTTTGCCACCGAGCTTGATCGACTGGTCTCCGGCGGTGACCTCGAGCACGTCCTTGCCCGACTCGATCGTGACCGTGCGATCGTCCTTGATGGTCACGGTCTCCTTGCCGGTCTTGACCGAGATCGTGCGGTCGCCCTTCTCGATCGTCAGCGTGTCGTTGCCCTCCGTCAGAGTTTCGACGCGGTTGCCCTTGTTGATCGTCAGCGTCGAGTCCTTCTCGATCAGCACCGTTCGGCTGCCGTCGCCCTCCTTGCCGACCGTCAGCTTGTCGTCGTGCTCGACCTCGCGCTCCATGTCCTTCTCGGCATGGAAGAAGACTTTTTCGGAGTCCTTCGTATCGTCGAACGTCAGCTCGCTGAAGTTTTCGTCGCTGCCTTTCTTGGTCGAGCGGGTCCGAAAAACCGTCAGGTTCTTCTTGGCGGGCAAGTCGAGCGGAAGAGTCGTCTCGTTGTACAGGACACCGATGACGAGCGGTCGGTCGGGGTCGCCTTCGAGGAATTGGACCAGCACTTCCTGGCCGATTCGCGGCAAAGCCACTCCTCCCCAGCCCTTGCCGGCAAGGGGCTGAGCAACGCGCAGCCAACAAGAACTGTTTTCATCCTTCTTGCCCTTGCGGTCCCAGTGAAATTGCACCTTGATGCGGCCATATTTGTCGGTCTCGATCTCCTCTCCACTGGGCCCGACCACCACCGCAGTCTGGGGCCCCTGAATGCGCGGGCGTTCGCGGATGATTGCCGGACGCAGCAACACGGAGTTGGGCACGCACGAAAAGGTGGAGTGGTAATCGACGGATGCCGCGCGTCCGTCGTTGAATTGATCGGCACGGTGGTCGATGCGCGCCACGATGTAGGTCTTGCCGATCTCGGCGGGTACCTCGTGGTCCTTGAAACTGAACATCCGCCCAACTTCCAGCGCGTCCCAGTTCCCTCGGCCCACCGCGATGTCGTAGCGCGCTTCTTCCGCCTGAATGCGTGACTTGGCGAATTTGTCGCCATCGCTCTTCTTGGTGTAGGCGCCCGGGTAGTCGAACAACTCGAGCTTGGAATTCTCCGGCAGGCTGACCGAACTAGGCTGTTCCACCTGAAGGGTTTCGGCGGGCGTCAGATAATTGTAGTCGCGAAGCAATAGCTTCTTGGCGACCATCTCGAAGCGATGTTCCCAGAAGTAAATTCGCTTGTCCGCGTGGTCGCCTGTTGAGTGTATGACATCCTTATTGCCACACATCGTGTGCACAGTCTTGTCGTCCGCTAGCACCAGCATGTGCTTTTTCGCTTCGTGGCGGAAGTAGTAGAAAATCCCGTTTTCTTCTAGCAGCCGCGACACGAAGTCGAAATCGGTCTCGCGGTATTGAACGCAGTAATCAAGTTTAGGGTAGGTTTCCAGCACACTGCCCTTCTCGAAGTCGGAGAAACCGGCGTCGGAAAAAACTTGCTCGATGATCTCTACCACTGTCTTTTTCTGGAATACGCGACAGTCGCTGCGCTTGGTCAGCATCCACAGCCAGGGGACGACTTCGATCCGGTAGATGCGCGATCCGTTCTTCTTCACATCGCCGGACCAGAATCTGCGCACGCGCCCATGAAAATTGCGGTCTTCGCTGACGTCACCTGGGTCTATGCCCTCGCTATCTGCGATGCGGAAGCCAATCGTCTGGCCGACGATGTCCTTGGCCTTGATGTCTACATCCTCGGCAGAGAGCTCCAGGGTGAATTCGAAGAGGCGCGATATACCCTCGCTGCCCTGGAAGCTAAGCAATGAAAATGTCTTGCCGTTGACGTCGTCGACCTTGAGTTCACGGTCGACCTGCTTGATGGGCGCACGCGAATCCTTGCGCGTCAGCGCGTGCAGGATCGCATTGCCAGTGAACGATTGAGATTCCTGGGACGGTGAATTGGCTGAGTCCGCCACGTCAGCCGATTGCGAAGCGAGAGCGGCGACGTCGAACGGCACACTTTCGACAGTTTCCGCGTCCTGCTCCAGAGCGGCTACGATGCTCGTGTCAGTGGCCTGTAGTTTCGGACGTTCGTACTTGAAATCGCTCATGACATTTTTGGCTTGCCGTCCGCGCCGATCTCGGCAGTGAGGATCTCGAAGGAGTCCCAGGCGATCGTCAGTGTCTCAGGTATTCCGTCAGGAGTGATATTGCCAATTTCGTACTCGGTGAGCCTCGCATTCACCAAGATCAGTATGAATAGGTTTTCTCCGGCCTGGTTGCACTGATTGATCTCGACTGTTCGGTTGTCACCCTTGCTTAACCACTTCATCATCGAAGGGCTGGCGAGATCGAGAGTGCGGTCGACAGTCACGGTTGAGCCGAAATACTGGACCCCGATTTCCTCGGAAGAGTTCTCTTTCTTTTCTGGCTTCTTCTTTTCTGGCTCCGCTGCGGGGGCCTCACCGGTCTTGTCTTCCTTGGCCGCCATGGATCCCGATGCGCCCTTACCGAACTTGAAGGATTCGAGGTGCATCCAGTCTTTGTGCTCCGGGAAGACGCCCGCGCCACTGATCGGGACGCCATCGGTCCCAGTGATCTTCATGAAAATCGGCATCGTTACCTCGGGGGGAGCCTGCGGTCACAGGCCGCTCTTGAGCTCGAAAATACCAAAATCCTTATCCTGGTTAGTCTTACCCTGTTCCCAATACTCCAAATAGAAGTCTTCGAAGTCGAGCTGCCAGGTCTCGAGCACCGATTCGTCCTCTTTTTGAGAGTCTGCCCCGTAGCTGCGCAGCTGAGCTCCATCGAGTTTGAGCCTTACCAGGAAAAGGTCATCCGGGCGCAAGCAGTATTCGATTTGCACTGTGCGAGGATCTCCCGCCAGCAGCCACTTGCCAAGCTTGGTCGTCGCGCGATCCGAGCGACGGGTGAAGACAATAGCCTTCGCCAGGACCCGAATCTTGATGTCGTCGCCGCCCTGCGCGCTGCCTGAGCCAGCGTCAGTGCGGTCGAATCCAAATTTGCAATTCTCCAACAAGATCCAATCCAGAGTACCTTGATGAATCGATTGCCCTACGCCGGCAATCTGTTCCACTTGCATGTAGACAAGCATCTCGAGACTCCTCGAATGGGTGTCATGACCGCGACATCATCCAGCCGCGCTCGAGCCCGGGTGCTCGCCTTCTCGACGATCCACCACGGGCTCCAGCGCCACCGGAAAAAAATAGCATAGCTGCTTCAGGCGGCCAGCTGTCAATCCTTCCCTGAGGTGGCCGTCTCCAGGTCGAAGCTGACGGGCGCAGAGTTGCCCGGCCTGTTTGCCTTGTCATAGGTGGTGTAGATCACCATGATCTTGACGAAGTCGAGCGAGAGACCCTCCGATGGCTGATCTTCCCCGCTGACGGTCGTCTTGAATTCTGTCAGCAGCGTATTTTCCAGGACGATCTGGCAGATCTTGTCGCCCTTTTCCTTACAAAACTCGATGGTGACCTTCTTGGAGAGGCCATCGGTCATCCACCTCAGTAGCTCGGGACTCGCGATATCGCAATCCTTGCTCATTGTGATGGCAGGAAAGGTCACTGCAGACCTTAGGCGGTCGGTGACCTTGCCAGGTTTCGTGTTGACGCCGGGACGATTCACCGGGAAGTCAACGCTCTTGATCGGAATCCAAGAAGAGTGTTGTTTCTCAGTTGCACTACCAGGGATACCCTCGACTTGCATGTAAATGGCCATAGCGGAGTCTCTTCGTTATTGGGTTTGGTGAACGTGACTGGGGGAAGAAAGGGGCGTCAGGTCAACGGATAGAACGGAACACGGAGTGTCGTTGTCAGGCGCCGGAGATGACATAGGAGAATGTACCATCCGCCGCGACTCCGACCTCGACATTTCGGATGGGTTGCCCCTCCGACATGCGCTGCAGGAAGCGAGACGCGAGCTCGGGAAGCAGCGTACGAGAGATGATGTGGTCGGCATTGCGAGCACCCGTTTCGACTTCCGTGCAACGCGCGCCGATCGCATCCACCAGCGACTGCGTGAAATGGAGCTTCGCGCCGTAGGCCTCGCCGACACGTTTTTGCACCTTGTGCAGCTTCAGCTTAATGATGCCTTTCATCACTTCCGGGGATAGCGGGAAGAAGGGAAGGACCGTGCATCGTCCGATGAAGGCGGGCTTGAACCACTTGAGCAGTTCGGGCTTTAGCGCTTCGCCAAGTCCCTGCGCGTCGGGCATGGTGCTCTGGTCGGCCCATAGGGACATGATGGTATCCGTGCCGGCGTTGGTTGTCATTAGAATGACCGTATTGCGGAAATCAATGTCGCGACCCTCCCCGTCCTTCATCCGGCCCTTGTCGAACACTTGGTAGAAGATGTCCTGGACCCCTGGGTGGGCCTTTTCGAGTTCGTCGAGCAACACGACGCTGTAGGGCTTGCGGCGGACCGCCTCGGTGAGCACCCCCCCCTCGCCGTAGCCTACGTAGCCGGGGGGCGAGCCCATGAGCAGGGAGACCTTATGCTCCTCCTTGAATTCGCTCATGTTGATGGTCGTCATGTTCTGCTCGCCCCCGTAGAGCAGCTCGGCCAGGGTGATCGCGGTCTCGGTCTTGCCGACCCCGCTGGTGCCGACCAGCATAAAGACTCCGATCGGTTTGACCGGATCAGTCAGGCCCGCGCGGCTGGTACGAATCGCCTGAGCGATCGCAGCTAGCGCGGAGTCCTGGCCGACGATGCGTTCCATCATCTGTTCCTTCAGTGTGAGCACCGACTTGATCTGGTCGGCGACCATGCGACCGACGGGGATGCCGGTCCAGTTGGCCAGAACCTCTGCCACCGCCTGGGCATCGACGAAGGGGTGGATCAAGGGCGCTTCGCCCTGCAGTGTACGCAGCTGCTTCGAAGTCTGATCGAGATCGGTGCGGAGACCCTTCTTTGCCAAATCTGCCAGCTTCTCGGCAGGCTTGCCGTCGATCGGCTCCGCAAACTCGCTCTCCAATTTCGAGCGCAATTCGCGCATGCGCGCCACCAACACCTTCTCCTCGCCCCATCGCTTGGCCAGCGCCTGGCCTTCGGCTTCGGCGGCGAGTTTTTCCTTGTTGAACTTGTCGATGCGTTCGGCCTGCGTCCCGGATGCGGCCTCTTCTCGATTCAGCATCGACAGCGTGGTCGCGAGCTGGCTGATGCGGCGGGTGCAGTCTTCCAGTGCCGCGGGCGTCGAGCTCTGCGACAGGGCAACGCGTGCGCATGCAGTGTCCAGCAGACTGACAGACTTGTCAGGCAACTGGCGACCGGAGAGATAGCGTTTGGAGAGACGCACCGAGTCGATTACCGCTTCGTCGAGCACGCGCACCTTGTGGTGGCTCTCCATGACTTCGACCAGTCCGCGCATGATTTGCACCGCGGTTTCCTCGTCAGGCTCTTCCACCTTGACGACCTGGAATCGCCGCGCCAACGCCGCGTCGCGTTCGAAGTATTTCTTGTACTCAGCCCAGGTCGTGGCCGCGATCGTGCGCAGTTCGCCGCGCGCGAGCGCCGGCTTGAGCAAGCTGGCCGCGTCTCCCTGTCCCGCTGAGCCTCCGGCGCCGATCAGCATGTGCGCTTCGTCGATGAACAAGATGATCGGCTGCGGGCTCGACTTGACCTCTTGAATCACGCTCTTGAGTCGGTTCTCGAATTCGCCTTTGACGCCGGCGCCGGCCTGCAAGAGCGAGAGGTCCAGCGACAAGACGCGAACACCCGCCAAGATCTTTGGCACATCACCCCGGGCGATGGCGAGTGCGAACCCCTCCGCGACCGCCGTCTTTCCCACGCCTGCTTCGCCGGTCAGGATCGGATTGTTCTGACGGCGGCGCAAAAGGATGTCGATCACCTGGCGAATTTCGCTCTCGCGTCCGAGCACCGGATCGATCTGACCCGCCTTGGCTCTTGCCGTCAGATCGATCGTGAACTGATCCAGCGAGCCTCCGACCTTCGGGCCTGCGGGCACGCCAGGGGTGGCGGCCGATGACCTGGCGGTCGCCTCGACGTTTTCGTTCGACTTCGCGGTGATCGCTCCGAAGTCCTTGCGAAGCGTCGCCTCCGGGATCTTCTCGAAGAGGCGTGAGATATCGTAGGCTTGGCGGGCCAGCGTTTCGTCCGCAAGCATTGCGATCAACAGGTGACCGGAGCGCGCAACGCCTTGGCCGTGATCGAGCGAGGCCACCAGCCAAGCTTCGCGGGCCAAGTCGACCACGCTCGGTGCGATCGCCGGTGCACGTGAGTTGCCGGTCTTGAATACGTCCAGGGCACGGGTCACGTCCCGCTGCAAACTCGCGGGATCGATCTCATAGCGTTCGAGGATGCGACTGATGTCGTTCCCGGGCATCTCGATCAGTTTCGAGAGCCAGTGCTCGATCTCCACGTTGTAGTGGGTGCGCGACAGGCACAGGCCAGCAGCTGCCTCGAGTGAGCGCTTGCACGTTTCATCCAGTCGTCCAACGAGAGCAGAGAGGTTTACTTGGGCCATGGGGCGAAGAAGGGTCCGTTTGCTTGGGAGGAATGGTCGTGGGGCGCAACCCCGCGAAGAATCAGTTCAGTTTGGCCGCCGGCCCGCGCGGGGCCATGGTCGACCGATCAGTGCGCAAGGTTATCCGGACCACGACAGATTTGGAGCCAGAAGCTCCCGCCTCGAGGAAAGAATCCTGGCCCAGGCGCGAGAGTCCGCCCAGGCGGACCGGCGCGGCATCTCCGGGGGCGAGCGACAACTCCATCTCGCAGGAGATGTCGGCGTTGAGGTAGTCACGGACGAGTCGTTCCACCCGTGCAAGGCGCGGAGTGCCGGGAAGCAGCGAGACGAAGTCGGCTCGACGTAGCGGACCCACCCGGGCGCGAATCGTGGACTGCACATCCCAGACACGAGTCCCCAAGACGAACCCCATCCCCAGGCGGTGGAAATCGCCTCCCCCCTGCGCTGAGGAAAGACGTGAGCATTGCTCGGGTTCGAGCTCCAACCAGCGCCCCACGAACTGTTCGACTTCGACCGGTGTGTCCAGTACATCCTTGAGCAGTCCTTCGAGACCCACCTGGCTCCGGCGCGGATCGGCGAATAGCCCTGAGAAATACATCCATTCCGGAGCCTCGTCGCGCATCAGGCCGGAAGTTCCCAGTCCGACTAGCGCCCGGAGCGTCAGCGTAAAGTCATCGTCCCGTTTTCCCCGCGGACGTGCATGCTCGAACTCGAATGGGAATCGATACTTGCGCCATGCCCGGTAGAAGAACGACGCGGATCGATGTTGGAAGGCATCGAGGAAGTCTCGAAGCGAGTAGTCCTTCAGCTGGATGCGCTTCAACAGCAGCTCGCTGTAGTGCTGGGGCAGCGTCCCGAGTGTGCCCACTAAGGTCAGCGCAGACTGGCGAAGCTCGGTTGTCTGATTCTCGCTGGTCGCGGTCTGGGGCAGCGAAGAACTCGGGAAACTCAGGCTGGGCGCCGCCCTGAGGCGCACGACCTCGCGTTGCGGCGGGATGTCGAATCCGATCGAAGCCTGATTGCCGGCCAGGCTGGATTCGAGTTCCAGGAGACGCACCGCCTGGAAGAATTCGAAGCGGTGGGGCTCGCGGCGCAGCTGTGCAATTATGCCAATGTGCGATCGCCTGCTCGGGGCTTCCATCTGCGGACCTCCTGGCTGCGCTCATCGGTGGAGACGACGAGCTCGACAAAGGAATTGACCGAAGCATAGCGAGCGATGAAGCGTTCGAGCACGGACGCGAACAGATACAGTCCACTGGCCTCGAGGCGTGCCGGATCCAGGCGCAGCTCGACTTCCAGGCCACGCACGATGCCCGGGAGGCCTCCTGCCATGATGCGCATCGATTTTGCCTGGCTCTTGACGTCCAGGACTGAAGCGATCACGTTCCGATTTTCTGGCGACTGCAGGGCGTCGTGCAGTCCAAGGATCTCGCGCAACGCCTCGGGCCCGCTGGCCAGGGAAAGATGGTTGAGAGAGAGATGCGAGACCAGCTTCCAGACGGCGTCCTTGCCGCGCTTCGGACGCATCGTGGTCGTCGGCTGCGTCAAGCATCGCACTGCCTTGAGCGGTCCGGCACCCTCGCTGAACGACATGCGCGGCTGCTCACCGCCGAAAGGCAGCCGCGCGGGAAGGTCGCGGTTGGTGCACGTGGTCTGGACATCGAGTACCCAGGCGTCATTGGAAAAACTCTCGAAGCCCAGGTCGACCAGCTGGAGGTACATCTCCGTGCCCCCGTCCTTGACACCCTCGGGGCGTGGCGCGGGGCGGCGCGCCCCATACCAGTAGGCCTTTTCGCCTGCCTGATCGGCGTGGTGGTGGCCGCCGTAGAAGGGATGAACTTCGGTACGCTTGCCGTCTCGCGACTGGGCCGTCACGCTGTCGATCGACCAGATCTCGTTGGCCAGTAGCGCGCGTGCATCGGGCACGACGTGGTATTCGGTCGTGCTGTGAGTCAGTTGGATCGGTTCTGCCCGGCGACGGAACAGATTGACGATCGGTGTGCAGCCCAGGGCAAACGTCTCGGTGTCCACCGACTGCTCCAGCTCGCGTGAACCGTTGCGAAGGTAGAAGAAGATCTCGAGCTTGTCCTTGAATCGCTCCAGTCGATCCGGCGGGATCCCGCTCAATTCGATGAAATGAAACTTGCTCGGGAATGCGAAGAATTCGCTTAGCAGGCGATAGGCATTGGACGTGCGCGCTGGGAACGGCAGCAGGCCCTCGTCGGTTTCGAACCCGATCGGCCGCAGCGCGGATGCCGGCAAGACTATCGGCTTGGGATCGTTGGGGGCGGTGGCAATCGCGATTTCGAGCACGTCCTCGAACAATCGCTGATAGAGCTCGGCCACACGGCTGGGTTGCCCTCGCAGGAAAAAGCGAAGCGACTGCGGCCTCAGTTTGCCGAATCCGTTCTGCTTGCTCGCACAGGCCAGCGAAATCTGGATCACAGCAGCGGCGCGCGAGGACTGCGGCGTCGGCGGAGCTTGGAAGGGGACGTTCGACAGGCGCGCGCGCTGCTCGCTGAATGGCCAGACCACCGCAGGATAGCCCGTTCGGAAACGGCACGGGGGCCCATGGCTGGGGTCGGTTTCCAGCATTGAGTGGCGAGCGACCGTATAGGAAGCCGTCGCTTCGGGATCTCCCTCGAAGCGCACAATGGCCATCGACGGAATCGGAGCGAGAAATTGGGGGTGCAGCACGTCCAGCAGCGCGTCGACAAGTTCAGGAAAACCGTCGTCGAGTTTGCGCCGCACGCGCGCGTTGAGGAATGCAACTGATTCGATCAGACGCGAGACGTGCGGGTCCTCGATCGCATCGCCGCCCATGCGCAGCCGGCCCGCGATCTTTGGATGCTGGCTCGCGAACTCGGCGCCCATATGGCGTAGATAACCCAGCTCGCGCTCGTAGTACGGCAGCAGTTCGTCGGTCATTGAGCTAGATCCTGACCTGGAAGGCGCGGGTCACGGGCTCGATGCGAGAATCGAACTGGACCTGTTCGGGCGCCGGTTCAGCATGCATCAGTGCCTCAATGCGAAAGCGCAGGGTGCGTTGTAGGGGGCTCGCCTCAACCACGGACACGACGCGCACGGTCTTGAAGCGCGGCTCGTGTTCGAGCAGCGATCTCTCGATCATTTTGAGGAACTGCTCCCGGCGGCGCTTGGAGGCGAGGTTCGTGCCACCGAGATCCGGTATGCCGTACTCATATACAGAGGAACGCAGCTCGGGCATGCCCTCGGGCGCCTGCACGAATCGCTGACGCGAGTTGAGCAGGCTTTCCACATCGCGCCGCACGGACATGCGCAGATCGCGCAGGAACTGCTGGGCGCTGGTCGGAGCCTCGCGCGACTGCTCCGGCGCGTCGTCGATCAGCCGATCGAGGATTGAGGGGAGGATTGGGCGCTGCTGGTCGGTTCTGGCCATGGCGGGATTTCGCTCAGGCCGGCTCCACCGACAGATGTTCGATTTCTAGTAGGGTGACGGCGTCATCGCCGGCGAGAAATGTCCGCAGGCCGACTCCGCGCACGGGCTCACCCTCTGCGCCGATCCAGTCGGTGCGCCGCCCCAGCCGCGCCGCTTCGTCAGGCGGCAGTCCGTAAGATGCGTAGATGCCGGAGATGAACACGCGGCCGTCGGGACCCTCGCGGACCGAAAGGCTCGCCGGGCGCCAGATGAGATCGGTCGGGCGCGTCGGACGCTGGAGTTCCAGGGAGGTAACGCTCTCGATGGGCACCCAGTAGTACTTGCCCGTGCTGGTCAAGACTTCCAGGACTCCCGCAGTCAGGTCGTCGCAGTCGCGCAGATCCTCAAACGGTTTGCCGTTCAGTTTTCCCAAGGGCTTGGCGCGCACAGCTTCGGACTCCTCGAGCAGCAGAGCAGCATCGCCCATGCGACTCTCGCGGATCGCGATCGAGGCCTTGAGCGCAAGTTCGATGGCTGGCGTCGGCTTGACCAACATCTCTGGCAGGCGGCCCTTCGAATGGAACTCGATCCGCGCGCGTTCGGCGCGAACGAGCTGGCGCATCATCGGCAAGCCCGGCGACGCGCCGGTGGTGGTCTTGCCGATAGCCTCGAGTTGTGCGTCGGCCCGTTCCAGCTCACCGGCGACGCACAAGAGTTCCGCGAGGAAACTGCGCCTATCGGTGTCGGTTGGGGCGGCCTTGACTTCGTCGACCGCAGCAGCGATCGCTTGCGAAAGGTTGCCAGCGGAATACAGTTCGGTAGGTTTCATGCGAATTTCCTCGAGAAAAAAGTGCCTCAGCGGTCGGCGACGATCTCCGTCACCAGTTTGAGGGAAGTGGACATGTCGTCGAGTTGGAAGTGCGGTCGCAAGTGGATGACAGAGTAATACGCGCCGGGGCGTCCGGGCATGTCGCGTACGCTAACCGACGCTTCGCGCAGCGGCCGACTGGCCTGGAGCTCGCTGGATGCATCGTCGTCGGATTGCACGAAGTTCGACAGCCATTTCGAGAGAAAGCTCTGCAATCCCTCTGCGTTCATATAGGAGCCCATGCGGTCGCGCCCGATCATCTTGATGGCGTGTGCGAATCGCGAGGTGCAGAAGATGTAGGGCAACATCGTCGAAAGTTTGGCATTGATCCGTGCCTCGGCTTGATCGAACGCGCGCGGCTGTTGTATCGAAGGCGTGCTGTAGAACGCGGCGTGGCTGCTGCCCGGAATCGAACACAGCGGGACGAAGCCCACGTCGGCCAGTGCCTTCTCCAGCATGTCGGTGATCACCACCTCCGTCGGCGGCAGGGGGACGAGGCCGGGCTCGTCTGTCGGGGCCCAGGCTCGGACCAATCCCGTGACCAAGCCTCCACCCTCGACGCCGCGTTCCGTGCCCCGAATCGCGGCCAGCCAACTCGACTGTGCGAAGGATCGCAGCAGCACGGCTCCGAAGGCGAAGCAGGAATTGCACCACAGGTGCTCGCTGCCATCGGGTCGGCTGGTATCTTCATGGAAGCGGAAACCGTCAGTGCGCCGCGGGTCGTCGCGCCATGGGCGACGGATCAGGACCCGCGGCAGGGTCAGGCCGATGAAACGCGCCTCTTCGATCTCGCGCAGCGAATTCCAGCGGATGTACTCCGCTGACTGGAACACGCGCGCGACGTCGAACGGCCGTTCGAGGTCCGCAAAGGAATCCAGCCCGAACAGTGAAGGGTGGACGGAGGCGATGAACGGCACAAAGGCCGCGGCGGCGACGGTGGCTACGCCCTTGAGCACAGTGACGTCGTCGACGGGTGAGTTGGGCCTTGGCACATGCGCCACCTGGTAATCGCCTAACAACACTCCGAACGGCTCGCCGCCAGGGGTGCCGAATTCGTCGCTGTACACCTTGCGGAAAATTTGGCTCTGATCGAACTCGATCGCCCGCTCGAGATCCCGCGCCAGCTCACGCCAGGTCAGGGGGAGAACGCGGATCTTGACGTTTTCCGCATCCGCGGACTGGTGGACCAGGTAGTCGAGTCCACGCCAGATCGATTCCAATGCCTTGAAGCGCTCATGGTGCAGGATTGCACACAGTTGCCTGGAGACCTGCCTGTCGATTTCGGCAAGCATGAGCTGCATCGGCCCAACGATTTCCTGGTGCGGCGGAATCTTGCCGCCGTGCACAGCAAGAATCCACATTGCCAAAGAGCGCGTGATGGACGGCTCTCGCACGACACTTTCGAGCCAATCCCGCTGATTTCCGCTGGCCTGTCCGCGCGCCAATGCCGCAGTGAGAACGGACTCATTCATCCCGGAGTGCATAGAGAGCGCGGGATCGGTGCCATGCGCGACCGCCCATCGGCGGTCGCGCACGGCCTGGATCCTAGGCCTTGGGAGCAGGAATCTTTGCCACCAGGCGCATCGATGTCGTCAGCTCTTCCATCTGCAGCCAAGGCTGGAGATAGGCCACGGCGTTGTAGGAGCCAGGCTGACCTGGAATTTCCTTGACCTCGATCCTGGCGTCGCGGAGCGGGAACTTGGCGCGCATTTCCTGACCAGCGGTCTTGTCGGTGTTGACGAAGCCCTTGATCCATTTGTCGAGCCACGCTTCGACGTCATTTGCCTGCATGAAGGAACCGATCTTGTCGCGGCCCATCACCTTCAGGTAGTGAG
>JAYUOR010000086.1:0-14879 GCA_043760765.1 Planctomycetota bacterium
AACGGCCTGAAGCGCTGGAGGCGGCTGTGCAAGTCAGTGATCGCAGTCTGGACCGCACGGGTCCAAGACATCTTTCGCAGCGATCGCGATCAACCGCCACAACGTGGGAGCGCCGGCCTCGGTCACGCGCCGCCGTACCGCGCGGACCTGGCCGCCAGTGACCTGCTCTGGAGCGTCACTTTCCCGAGCGGCTTCGTTGCGCCTTGAGCAAGTACACGCGTGCCGATCCGAAGTGGGGATCGATAGCCAGCGCTGCTTCGAAATGCCGGACAGCGGCGTCCCAGTCCGACCTGTTCAACGCGGTAATGCCCAGCCGATAGTGTAGCTCGACATTGCGTGGATCGATGCGCAGCGCGGCGGTCCATTGCTCCACCGCGCGTTCGTCTTCGCGGCAAAGCTCGTACAGACCGCCAAGTTCCGCTCTCGCCTCGCGCGAATTGGGGTCGAGCGCGACGGCCAGTTCGAGTTGCTTGCACGCCTGTCCGAGTTCGCGGCGCAGGACGAACGCGCGAGCCAACTCGCGGTGGTCTCCACACAGCGCGGCCCGCAGCCTGAGCGCCGAGCGCGAATCGGCATTCGCGTTCTGCGCGAGTTCCTTGGCCGCGACGAGATCGTCGGCGTACTCGGCTTGGTTCGGATTGAGCAGGCTCGCGCGCTCGAAAGCTTCCAGTCCTTCCGTGGTGCGGCCGGCGAGGAAGAGATCGCGACCGCGGCGGTTCCAGTAGCTCGCCCAGTCCGGCCTTATGACGAGCGCCTTGGCCGATGCAAGGAGCGCGCCTTCGAGGTCTGCGCGCGAGAAGCGCGCCGCGGCCAGCGCGACCCAAAGCGCGGCGTCTTCTGGATTCTCTTTCACCCATTCGACACCGATTCTCTCCACGTCGTCGAATCGGCCGAGCGCCGTCAGGCATTTCAAGAGCGCGGTCTGCGCGCTCGGAAAACCTGGCTGCAATGCGAGCGCCGCCTGCAAATGGGGTAGCGCTTCTTCCTGTCGACCCTCCGCCTGGAGCGCGAATCCAAGGCCGGATTCAGCAATCCAATTCTCACGCGTCACCTCGCAAGCGTGTCCGAACAGGGTCACGCCGTTCTTCCACACGCCCACTTGCCCGTACGCGACGACCGCAAGCAGCGCGAGCCAGCCCGCGCCGGCAAGCTGCGCGAAGCCTCGCTTGATTGCGCCCTGCTCAAGCAGCGCAGCGACCGCGAACACGATCGCGATCGAGAGCCCGAGGCTCGAAACGTAGGAGTAGCGATCGGCGTAGGCCTGAGCGCCGACCTGCACGAGCCCGATCATCGGAACCAGCATGCCGAGAAACCAACACCAGCCAAAAAGCACATAAGGTGCGCGGGCGCGAATCCGAATCGCGACGATCGAGACTGTGACGATCAACGCAGCCGCGACGGCGACTCTGGCAAGTCCCAAGGTCCCCAGCGGGTGCGGATAGAAGCAGGCGAGGCTGCTTGGCCAGGCGAATTGCCGCAGATACTCGACATACGACCAGACTGCGTTCTCGATGCGCCATCCCAGCGGCATCAGTTCCAGCGATCCGACCATGTGCGCCTCGCGCTGTGCGATCACGGTGATGACCGAGAGCAGCGCTGACAGCGTGAAGAGCGGCGCCTTCTCGAGTAGCAAGCGCTTCCAACCCTCGTGGGTTCGCGCGAGCGGCCAAAAATCAAGCAGCAACATCGCGCACGGCAAGGTCACGAGTGCCGGCTTCGACAGCAAACTGAGTGCAAAGAGTGCGAGAGTTGCCGCGTAGTCGCGTGAATTTTTAGAACGCGACCAGCGCACGTACATTCCGAGCGCAGCGAGAGCAAAGAACGTGCTCTGAACGTCTTTTCGCCCGGAGATCCATGCCACCGACTCGACGTGCGTAGGATGCAGCGCAAAAAGTGCGGCGACGATCACGCTCGGCCAGAGGGCTCTAGTCGCGGACGCGAGCACGAAGACGACGAGCACTGAGTTCGCGGCATGCCACACCGCGTTGACCGCGTGCGGCGCGCCGCTCGACATGCCGAACAGGCTGACGTCGAGCATGTGCGCGAGCCAGGTCAACGGATACCAATTTGCGTCGAGGCTCGTGAAGGCCCAATTCAGACCGTCGAGCGAGAGTCCGCGTGCGACCATCGCGTTCTGCGTCATGTACAGCGTGTCGTCGTACACGAAGCCGAATTCGACGCTCTGTCCGTAGATCGCGAGCACCGCGAGCGCCAGCAGCGCCGACAATAACCATGCGCGTCGACGATCAAAACTTGCCATGCGAAGATCGTGCGCTCATGCCTTGATCAGGCAGCCACGATAACACTGGTGAGCGTCCGGGCAATGCGTGAGGCGCGTGTGCGTTGCGCCGGAACGCCCCACACTACTTGGACGAACGGGGGGCGCGTTTTGTCGCAAATCGACAGAGCCACTCAAGGCCGATCCCGACGGCTGCGACAAGCGCCATGCCCAGGACAATCACAGGCCAGGAACTGAGCAAATCCTTTCAGCGAAGGTTGTCCTGCGGGTCGTGCATGCCGCGGCTGAACATCACGCAGAAACCGATGATCAGGAAGGCCCCGATCGCCGCGCCGGCGGCGGCTCCGCGCCACAGGACCGGAGGTTTGGGGCGAGTCAGGCCCGCTCTTTCTCGCGAACTGGAAGGTCTCATTACGCGATCAACCGCAATCCTCGCACGATTGGATGGCCGCTTGGGTGCTCGAAGCACAAGCCATTTCACTCGGCAGCATACCACCGCGGGCCAGCCGTTCGACGCGTGGTTGCGAGCAGAGGAACGAAGTACATTGATCCGCCATACGCGCAAAAAATCGAAATGCTACGACGTCATGCGCGCACTGGCCGCCTTTCACCACCACTTCCACGCGCCCCTTTTCTGCTCACGATCATGATGCGACGCGCTTCACGAGCCATGTTCACGCTGCTCAGTTCCTGCTCGATTCTGCTGTTGACGCTTGCGACGACGGCGCAGACCGAACTGGCCAAGCCCGAAGTCCTCACGGCCAAGATCGATGCGATCGCCGCCGAGCAGTTGGCCAAACCCGGCGCCGCCGGACTCTCGATCGCGGTTGCCTCCAAGGGGAAAGTCCTCTTCGCCAAGGGCTACGGAGTCGCCGACGCCGAGTTCGACGTGCCCGCCGACGCGACAACGATGTTTCGCATCGGCTCGGTGACCAAGCAGTTCACCGCCGCGCTGATCCTGCGCTACGTCGAGCAAGGCAAGCTCACGCTCGACGACGAGCTCTCGAAGTTCCTGCCGCAGTTCCCGCAGCACGGACACGAGGTCAACATCCGTCAACTGCTCAACCACACCTCGGGCATTCCTAGTTACACCGATGTCGGCGAAGCCTGGGAAAAAGTCTGGCCGCTGGAACTCGATCACGCGCAACTACTCGCGTTGGTGTCGGACAAGATGTTCGATTTCGAGCCGGGCGAGGACTGGCGCTACAACAACACCGGTTATTACCTGCTCGGCATGCTGATCGAGAAGATCGGCGGCGCGCCGTACGGCGAAGTCTTGCAGAAGGAACTCTGCGGGCCGCTCGGGCTCAAGCACACGCGCTACGACTCCAACGTCGAACTGATCAGAGGCCGCGCGCAGGGCTACACGTTGAGCGAGGGCAAGCTGGTTAACGACCAAGCCATCGGCATGGGACAACCCGGAGCCGCGGGCGGATTGATCTCGACCGGCACGGATCTGCTGGGTTGGGAGATGGCGCTCGTCGGCGGCAAGGTCATCGACCCCAAGTCGTTCGCGCTGATGAGCACGCCAACCGTGCTGCCCGACGGACGCGACACGCACTACGGTTTCGGATTGATGCTCGGCCAGTTCGCCGGCTTTCCCCGCATCCAACACGGCGGCGGGATTTTCGGGTTCAATTCGATGCTGCTATGCCTGCCCAAGCAGGATCTGTACGTCGCAGTGATCAGCAACGGCGAGCCTATCTCGTCAGCTGAGATTGCCGATGCGGTCAGCTACGCCGCGCTGGCAATCGTCAAGCCGACGGCCAAGGACGAAACGATCCCGGCGGAGTTGCTCGCCCTCTTGCCGGGGCAGTATTCGATCCCTGCCCTCAAGCTCGATGCGACGCTGTCCGCAAAGGACGGCAAGCTCTGGTTACAGGCGACCGGTCAGGACGCGTTCCGCCTGCTGTTCCAGGGCGGACTCGAATTTCGAGCAGAGTTCGACACCGACGTGCGCGTGGTGTTCCGCGTCGACGGCAAAGGCTTCGAGCTGAATCAAGGCGGCGGCAAGTTCGAGGCTGCGCGCAAGTGAGTGCGCGCCGGCCCGATTACTTCGCGCCGCCCGGCGCCGCTTTCATCTCCGTCAGCAACTTTTCGAGCGCCGCGTCGATCGCTTCTTCGTTGCCTCCGACCGCCTTGTAGCGGATCACGCCCTTGGCATCGAGGATGTAGAGCGTCGGCCAGCCGTGCACGTTCCAGGCGGCCGAGATCGGTCCGCTCGTTCCCTCAGGTCCGTTCCAGAAGGAGCGCCAGGTGATGTTTTCCTTGGCGCGCACGTCCTTGAGCGCCACCAGATCCTTGTCGCTGTTGATGCCGATGATCGCGAAGGGTTCGTCCTTGTACTTTGCCACGAGCGACCGCTCGTGCGGGAACATTGCCCGGCAAGGGCCTCACCAATTTCCCCAGAAATCGAGCAGCACGACCTTGCCGCGGTAGTCGCTGAGTTTGAACGCGACACTGTCGAGGTCGCTGGCATCGATCTCAGGCGCCGTCATGCCGACGGCAAGGTTGTGGATCTCGAACAGCGCAGCACTCGCCTGCTTGCCGATCGTCGTCTCGCGCTTCGTGCCCGCATTGAGCTTGACGTCGGGGAACTCCGTTACGGCGCGTTCGTAGACCTGCTCGATCTCCTTTTGCGTTTGCTCGGCGTCGAGTTTCTTCAGCGCGGCGAGCTTCTCGTCTCCGAGCCAACCCTTCATGCCGTCGAGTTCCGCTTGGCTCTTGTCCTTGATGTACTCGGCGGTCTGGATGTCGTTTTTCAAGCCGTCCGCCAGCGCATAGCAGGCGCGGCCGCGCACGTCGAGGTGCGGAGACTTAGCTGACAGCTTCTCGAGCAAGCCGCGGTCGTTCTGCGCCAGCATGCTGCACAGATCGGCCATCTCGGGGCGATCCATGTGATGCTTCTCCACGAGCCCGATCAGGATCGGCCGTTCCTTCGCGGCATCCGACTGCTGCAGCATCCACGTGATCGTATTCAGCGCCGCGAGGTCGGTTGCGTCCTCATCGAGCAATTGTTGAGCGCGCGCGAGCCAGACCTTGCCGTTGGGCTCGGTGACCTGCTCCCTGACTTTCGTGATCTGCTCCGGCGTCGGGTCCTTGTTGTCGCCCATGGCCGCATCGAGAGCCTTGAAGTAGGCGTCCATCGCCTCCTCGGACTCCTTCTTGATCGCAGCAAGCCGCTCTGAGCGCGGGTCGAGCGCGGCTGCCGCGGGTTGATCTGTCTGCGCCCCCGCAGGTCGCACGAGCATCGCCGGCATTGCCGTGGTTGCATTTGCCACCGCTTTTGTCGGTTCCGTGTTCAGCACAGGCTGCGCAGTCTTCGCTTCCTTGCTGCAAGCCAGCGCGAGCCCCGCAAGCAGGACGATCGGTGCGATGCGTGTAGTCATTTCAGATTCTCCAAGGAATGGGGACGTCGTCGCCGGCAGTGTGCCTCGCGTGCGTGCGGCCATCGTTTTTTGTTCAGCTGATGGTATCGATTGGCTCCCACTTCGACACCCAGTAGGTTCGCAGCCGGTCCCAAGCGGCTCCTGGCCGTGGCGGGTGCCCCGCGCCGCGGCGCTCGCCGGATGCTCTGAAATCGCCGGCGTTGCGCTATTCTCGGGCAAAGGAACGATCCCATGCAGCTCACACGATTTCCACGCCGCCGATACACGCCGCATCCGACGCCCATCGAGAAGCTCGAGCGCCTGAGCAAGCACCTCGGCGGGCCGAATGTCTACATCAAGCGCGATGACCTTACCGGGCTCGCGGGCGGTGGCAACAAGACGCGCAAGCTGGAGTTCCTGGTGGCGGACGCGCTCGCGCGCGGCGCGGACACGCTGATCACGGTCGGCGCAGTGCAGTCGAACCACTGTCGATTGACGCTCGCGGCCGCGGCGAAGGAGGGCCTGCGCTGCCGGCTTGTATTGGAACAGCGCGTGCCGAACAGTTTTGACGCCAAGGGCTCGGGCAACATTTTCCTTTTCGATCTGCTGGGCGCTGAAAAGGTCATCGTCGTCGAGGCCGGCATTGACCTCGCGGCGACGATGAATGCGATCGCGGCAGAGCTCGCGGCCCTTGGCCGCAAGGCGTACCTGATTCCAGGCGGCGGATCGAATCCGCTAGGCGCGCTGGGCTATGTCGCCTGCGCGCAGGAAATCCTCGCGCAGACGTTCGAAACGGGATTGCGCGTCGACCACATCGTTTGCGCCAGTGGGAGTGCCGGAACGCACGCGGGATTGTTGACGGGTTTGATCGGAGCCCAGGTGCAAATTCCGCTGACCGGCATCAACGTGCGCCGCAAACGCGCCGAGCAAGAAGCCAACGTGCATGCGCTGGCCCAGGCGACCGCGGCGCTCTTGGAATTGCCCGGTGGAGTTCCGCGTGAAGCGGTGTGCGCGCTCGACGAGTGGGTCGGGCCGGGATACTCGCTGCCGTCGCCGGAAATGATCGAAGCCGTGCGTTTGCTCGCGCGTCTCGAAGGCGTGCTGCTCGATCCGGTCTACACGGGCAAGGCCATGGCGGGATTGATCGCGCTCGCACAGCGCAAGCACTTTGAGCGCGATGCCAACGTGCTTTTTGTCCACACCGGCGGTTCGCCGGTCCTGTTCGCATATCAGGGCGTGCTGCAGGCGAAATGAGCGCGCAGGCAAAAACCGTCGGCGTAATGGGCGGCCTCGGTCCGGCAGCGACGTGCGATTTCTTCGCTCGCTTGCTGCATGAAACGGCAGCGGAACGTGACCAGGATCACCTGCGGCTGTTGATTGATTGCGACCCGCGCATCGCCGACCGCAACGCGGCGATCGCAGGGCGCGGCGCATCGCCTGGGCCGGCGCTGGCCGAAATGGCGCGCGGGCTGGAACGCGCGGGCGCCGACTTCCTCGTGCTGGTTTGCAACGCCGCGCACCATTGGGAGCCGGAGATTCGTGCTGCCGTGAAAATTCCGTTCGTGAGCATGATCACGAATACCGTGGAAGTGGCTTTGGCGCTCACGCCGACTCCCAAGCGCGTGGGTGTCCTGGCTGCTGACGCCTGCTTGCGCGCCGATCTCTACGGCCGCGCACTTGCGCTGCGTGGCGCCGCGAGCCTCAGTCTCGACGACGCGAAGCAAGCGCGCTTCATGGACTTGCTCTACCGCATCAAGTCCGAGGATCGCAGCGACGCTCTACGCGCAGAAATGCGCGGGCTGGCGCTCGCGCTGCGCGACGCCGGCGCCGACGCGATCATCGCCGGTTGCACGGAAGTGCCGCTGGTGTTGCAGGGCGACGACTTGCCGCTCGCCTGGGTGAGTTCCACGGACGTGCTCGTCGCGCGCACGATTGCGTTTGCGCGCGATACGTCGCGAGCAGACGTTGCAGCCAAAGGCCGCACGACAATTGACTGAGGTCTTGTCGACACATCGGTCCGACGCCGGCGTGTGGCCCCAAAACTCGTCGTGAGCTGCAAAGCGCGACGCGCACGCCGAGCCGGGCTTGAACGCTCCGCTGAAGTCTCCGTTCCGAGGCTCCGAACTCCAAGCCCGTCAACCCGCAGCCACGCCATACCGCCGAAGGGGGTGGTGGCCCCTGGCGACCTGAGGGGTCTTCAGCAGGTCGAAGAGCAATGCAACCAGCTAGCGGCTGCCGCCGGACAAGTTCTGTCGCGAACGATAGAGTCTGAGCCCACGCCGAAAGGCGCCGGGCGGCGGTGACTAGACCGGGCACTCCGACTGTAGGCTCGCCTGCGCATAACGCCCCCAGCCGTGATCTCCACGCAACTTCTACGCAGCTTTGCCAAGCTGGCCGCACTCAGCGCTGTTTGTGCACCCGCCCTCGCACAGACCGCTGTGTGGACGCCGATGCGACCGGTGCGTGCCGCGAGCGCGGGAGGTGCGACGCTTTCGATCGAAGAGGGCGGTGCGATTGTCGCCAGCGGCGCCAATCCCGAGAACGACGTGTACAAGCTCGAGCTCGAGAGCGACCTCGCGCTTGTGAGTGGACTCAAGCTCGACGTCGAGCTGGGCGCCCACGCCGACGGACCGGGTCCGGGACGCAGCAGCGGCGGAAATTTCGTGTTGAGCGAGATCGAGATCCAAGCCGGCGCGAGTGGAGCCAAGAAGCTTGCCGACGCAATGATCTCGTTCTCGTCGGCGAGTTTCGAACAGAACGGCTTTCCGATATCGGGTGCGCACGACGGCGTCGCGGCGACGGGCTGGGCGATTGGCCCTCAAGTGGGCAAAGCGCACACGGCTGTCCTGGAGCTGGCCGGCGACGTGCGCGGCGAAACGGGCACGCGCTGGCTCGTGACGATGCGCTTTGGCTTCGGACAGCAGCACGTCTTCGAGCGCTTTCGCTTGAGTGCGACCGACTCCGCGCGGCCTGTGCGCCTGATCTCCGAGCAGGACGCATGGTCGGGCATGCAGGCGCGCATCAACCAGGCGATCGATCACGGCGTCGACTATTTGATCGCGACACAGGAACTCGACGGCTCGTGGCGCCACTCGATTGGCGAATACCGCAACGGACAGACGGCACTCTCGCTCTACGCGCTGCTCAAGTCGGGCGTTTCCGCGAAGAGTCCGGCCGTACGGCGCGCGCTCGAGTTCCTGCGCTGCAAGTTGCCTGGTGAGACGTACGCCGCAGGCCTCCAGTCGCTTGCGATCTCAGCGCTCGGTACCGACACCGAAGAAGCGTTGATCGAGAGCATCGCCGACGAGCTGCTCGCTTGGCAGCAGGAGGGCTTCGCGTACCCCAGCGGCGATCCGGACATCTCCAATACTCAGTACGGCGCGCTCGGTCTGTGGGTCGCGGCGAAACATGGCGTGAGCATTCCGCTCAAGGCCTGGCAGAACCTGGCCAATTTCGCGCTTGGGTGCCAGGAGAAGGCGCTCGGCGCGTACGCGCCGGCGGGCTTCATTTACCGCGCGGGATCCCCGGTGAGCGGCAGCCGTACCGCTGCGGGACTGACGGTGCTCGCGATCTGCAAGGAGCATTTGCCCGAGCACGATCCGTTGCACAGGGCCTGCACCGCGGCGATGTCGCACGGCATGGCTTGGCTCGCGAAGAACTTCTCCTCCTCGACGGATCCGCTCGCGAATTCGCAGACTTGGGTCTACTACTGGCTCTACGGTTGCGAGCGCGTCGGCGCGTTCACCGGGCTTGCGAAATTCGGCGCGCACGACTGGTACCGCGAGGGCGCGCGCTTCCTTGTCGATGCGCAAGAGAAGAGCGGGATGTGGTCGAACCAGCCGGATACCTGCTTCGCGCTCCTGTTCCTCAACCGTGCGACCGCCCCCAGCACGGGTGAAGCTCGCGGGCGCACGTCGCGCACCTACGGCGACGACCTCGCGAACAAAGACGTGTCGTTGCGTGCCGCGGGCGACACGCCGCTCAACGTGTGGATTTCGTCGTTCGGCGAGCGCGTGCTGCGCAAGTACGGCTGGCCCGCCGATGGCGGCAAGGGCCCGCGCGTGGTTCGAGTCGACTACCTCGCGCCCGACCAGGCGTTGATCGCGGATGCGCGTTCGGGGTCGGTCGATTGGCGCATGGCCGGCAAGGCACCGCCCGAGGGTTGGAACAAGCCTGACTACGACGACTCGCGCTGGAATGAAGTGCGCGGCGCCTTCGGCCAGTTGGCGACGAGCGATCAGTCCGTGAAAACTCCTTGGTCCCAAACCGAGTGGTCCAAGGGCGATTTGTGGCTCAGGACCGCGCTCGAACTCGAGCCCGCCGATCTTGTCGATCCACAGCTCGTGCTGCGTTTCGCGCCGGCGCTCAACCCGGCGAGCGCTGGCGTGAACCGTCCGCCGCTGGTGTGCTTGTTCGACGAGAGCAAGTCGTTCGTCGAGGCACTCTCGCAGGCCGGCGAAGGCAGCACCGCGACGCTGACGCTCGGCGACGCACAGCATGGCAACGCCGCTTTGCGCGTCACGCCGCAGCAACGCTATCGCGAAGTGATGCCGGGCTGGTTCTTCGAAGTCGCCAAGAAGCCCGGGCCGCAGCAATACCGTTATCTGCAGTTCGCGTGGCGCAAGCGCGATGGCGCTGCCGTGATGGTTCAACTGGCCGTCAACGGTGCCTGGGGCCAGGGCCGCTATTCGCGCTTTTACGCCGGGGAAAATACGGCTAAGTGGGAAGCTGAGGCGGTGGCGAAGAGTCTGCCCGGGCAGTGGAGCGTGGTGACGCGCGATCTGTTCGAGGACCTCGGCGAGGGAGCGCGTCTCACCGGAATCGCCTTCACTGTGCTGGGGGGTGAGGCCGCGGACTTCGACGCGGTCTATCTTGCGCGCAGCAGGTTGGACTTCGCCGCGATCGCCAAGCAAGGCATCGCGATCGAGACGGCGCGCCTGGCCGCTGGTGGCGCTGGATCGAGCGACGAGAAGACACCGGGTGGCGGCGGCGAATCGGTGGACGTGTGGATCAACGGTGCGCTTGCCTACAGCGGCCGCGGAGCTGCGCTCGATTACGCGCCGGTCGAGACGCTAGCGCCGCTCCAATCGTTCTTCCGGTCTGGCACGAACGTGGTCGCCGTGCATGCCCATTCGGAAGTTGGCGAGTCTACGTTTGACCTTGGACTGCGCGATGCGCTTGCGCTTGCGACGGTCAATGGCGATCCGAGCAAGCCGTCAGCGGGTACGCGTTTCGCGGCTCGGCTGACGTTTCCGCGGCCGACAGCGCGCTCGATCATTGCGCGCGTTCGTCTTGCCCTGCCACCGGGGAATTCCGACCCAGCCCAGTCGCTCGATCTCTACTCCGATCCGCTGAAGATCGAGATTCGCAACGCCATGGACGCCGAGTTGCTGGCCTACGCAAGCGACTCTGCGCGAAACCTGCTGCGCGACGGCCCCGCGGGCGTCAAAGCCTCGAGCGAACTCACCAGTTGGCCCGCCTCACGCGCCATCGACGGTTCGCTCGCACTCGGCTGGCTGTGCAACGACGGCGATCCGAATCCGAGCCTGACGCTCACGCTCGTCCGCGCCACGCGCGCCGACACACTTGTCTTCACTCACCCGCAGTTCGAACGCGTCGACGGCGCGCGCAGCGCTCGAATCCGGCAACTCGCGCTGAAGTTCAACGGCCAGGAACCGACCTACGTGATCGGGCTCGACCGCGACGACGAGCGCAAGACGACCTGGTCGTTGCCAAGTCCCGTCATGGTCCGTTCGATCGAGCTGCGCGTGCTCGAACGCGTCGGCGTGCAAGGCTCGCAAGACGCCGTAGGACTGGCTGAAGTCGAGCTGCGCTGAGCCGCTCGAACGGGGAGGAATTCCAAGCTCCTGATCCGGCCTTCGCGTCAGCGCCCCCCGAGGGTGACTGGCCTTTCGGTCCGTCAGAACATGCTCGCGCCGCTCGGGCGGGAAAGCTCGATGAGGATCAGTCCTTCTTCACCGGCTTCGCGTCGAAGGGCCCGTCGACGCCGTCCGTGGGCTGCTCGTTCGCAAAACGATCTTCGTCGCCCACGGCCTGCTTGGCGCGCAGCAACTCGGCGCGCAGCGAGTCCAGCGTCTCGCGCTGCACGGGATCGCCGGCGAGGTTCATGACCTCGTTCGGATCCGCGCGCAGGTCGAACAGCTCCCAGGCATTCTTCCTCCAGTAGTAGATGAGCTTGTAATTCAGCGTGCGCAGTCCGTAGTGCGCGCGCGTGTCGTGGTCGCCGGGATCGTGGTAGTAGCGATAGTAGAAGGAAGTGCGCCAGTCGCTCGGCGGCTCGCCGCACAGCAGAGGCAAGAGGCTGCGGCCCTGGATCTCGGCGGGGATGCTCGCGCCGGCGAGCGCGAGGAAGGTCGGCGCGTAGTCGATGTTGAGCGCGAACTGCGACACCACGCTGCCGGGCTTGGCGACAGTCGGCCCGCGCACGAGCAAGGGCACGCGCAGCGACGGCTCGTACATGAAGCGCTTGTCGTACAGGCCGTGTTCGCCGAGGAAGAATCCGTTGTCGGAGGTGTAGACGACGACCGTGGTCTTCGCGAGGCCGCTCTGGTCGAGGTAGTCGAGGATGCGCCCGACGCCGTCGTCGACGCCCTGCACGCAGGCGAGGTAGTCTTGCAGGTAACGCTGGTACTTCCAGTGCGCGAGTTTTTCGCCTCGGAGGGTGGCTGTGGTGCCGTCGGGCCGCGTGATCTCGACCTCGTCCGGCGTCACGTCGAGCCAGGCGCGGCGCGCCTGCGCATCAAGGCCGGCCGGCGGAACGAGCTTGAGATCGCGCCGCGTGAGGTCGTGCGCGACCGTTTGGCGATTCTCGGGCAGAGCCGCAGGACGCGTCGCGTAGTCGTCGTGGAAAGTCGCGGGCTCGGCGAAGTCCTGATCCTTGAAGCGCTCACGGTTCTTCGCGTCCGGTGTCCACTCGCGATGCGGCGCCTTGTTGTGCAGCATCAGGAAGAAAGGCTTGGCCTTCGGCCGCGTGCGCAGGAACTCGAGGCCCATGTCGGTGATCACGTCCGTCACGTAGCCGCTCGTCTCGATGCGCCCCGCCGGTGTCAGGAAGGCTGGGTTCACGTACACGCCCTGACCGGGCAGAATCGTCCAGGTGTCAAAGCCCGAGGGATCGCTGCCGAGGTGCCACTTGCCGATCATCCCGGTGTAGTAGCCGCAAGCCTGGAGCAACTTCGCCACGGTGGGCTGCGAGCCGTCGAAGCGGTTGAAGACCGGTACGCCGTTCCTGTGGCTGTACTTCCCGGTGAGCAGGGTCGCCCGGCTCGGCGTGCAGATCGAATTCGTGACGAACGAGTTCTCGAAGCGCACTCCCTCGCGTGCAAGTCGATCGAGATTGGGCGTCGAGTTGAGCTTCGAGCCGTAACACGACAACGCGGCCTGCGCGTGGTCGTCGCTCATGATGAAGAGGATGTTCGGACGCTCGCCTGTCTGAGTCGATCGAGGGAGGGTGGCGAGTGCGAGGAGCAGGAGGACGCGCAGCATGGTTGCAGGCTAGCAGCCGGGCCCGCGAGGGGACATGTTGCTCTGACGCACTTGGGGAACGACGGGACCCGCTGCGTGCAGCGGGCGGATTGGTCGAGTGCACGCCACGCGATTTTTCTCCGGCAATGGCTCGCGCAAGCGAGTCTCTCGAGCGCGCCGTCAAGGGTGCAGGCCGCCGCTCAGCCCTCGTCCCGTAGCCCGTCGTTGCGCAAATCAGCGCGCGTATCCAAGGCCTTTCAACGGCTCCATTGTCTCGGTGGCCTTCTGATCCAGGACGCCGAGTTCGAGTTCGGCCAGGCGCAGTGCTGCCTCGCATTCGGCCACACGCCGCTGGGCGGTTCGCAGTTCCTGTTGCGAGAGCGTCCCGGCGGAAGCAAGCGCCTGCGCTCTCGCGAGCTCGCCGCGCGCAGCGTCGAGCGAGTCACGTTGGTCCGCGGCCGCGCACTTCGCGCCTAGCTGCAGGTCGTCGAGTTCGGCTCGCAGGGGCGAGAGCTGTCCGTCGAGGAACGCGGCGCGCAGTGCGAGCCGGTCCGCGACGAGCCGTTTCCGGCTCAGCGTTTGCTTCAGCCGCTGGTCGCTCTCGCGCAGCTCGGCATCGGTCGCGCCGCCGCCTGAGTAGCGTGCCTGCGCGGTCTGCTTCGCCGTCTCTGCCGCCTGCACCCGGACTTGCGCGTCGAGCGCCTCGATCTCGAGGCGCTCGCGCACGAAGTCGCGCCCTGCGAGCTGCGGCGCGCAGAGGCTGTCCGACGGCTCGCGGCCGGTCCGTGCGACTTCGGCGGCTTCGTTGTCAAGCCGTGCGCGCGCATGTTCGAGGCGGCTGCGCTCGAGTTCGAGCGCCGCGAATTCCTCGCTGCTGACGATCCCAGCCTCGAAGCGCGTGCGCGCTTGGTCGCGCTCCGCCGTCGCCGCGCGCAGTCGCACGCTCGCCAGTTCGCAGCGCACACTCCACTGCGCCGCGCGCAAGCTGGCTTCGCGGGACTGCTGAAGTTGTTGCGCGGCCACGACACAGCCCGCGCCTGCGGCGAGCGCCAGCAGGATCACTGCCGCGGCACCCAGGCGCCGCAAGCCAATGGCAGGCATTCGCTTCGGGAAACGGCCTTCGCGCCGAGTCGCCGTGCGCACCTGCCACTCGAGGTGCGCAAGGAACTGTGGATCGGGCTCGGCCTCGAATGTCCAGGTTGCGAAATTTTCCGCGTTCATGACGATCCTCCTTGTTCGATCCACGGGGCAAGAACCTGAGCGAGCGCGAGGCGCGCGCGGCGCAGGCGGCCTTCGATGGCCTTTTCGCTGCAGACCCGCGCCACTGCAAGTTCGCGCACGCTCGCGCCATCGATGTGGAAGGCTGCGATCAGTTCCGCGTCCTTGCGGCGCAGCTGTGTCAAACCCTGCTGCACGAGCGTCGCTGCCGTGCGCGTGGCCGGCTCCAGCACCCGCGCGTCGAGCTCGAGTTCGACGCGCGCGAGGCGCCGCCGCGAAACAGATCGGAAGTGATCCGCGAGCAGGCGCTGAGCAGTGGTCTTGAGCCAGGCGAGCGGTTCGCGCGGCAGTCCTTCTCGCGTCCACGCTGCCACCGCGCGCAGCCAGCTTTCCTGCGTCACGTCCTCGGTCAGCTCGCGGTCCCCGCAGGCGCGGCGCGCCACGTAGGCGTAGAGCGGGCGGACGGTTTCCTGATAGAGCTTCAGGAACTCCTCCTGGCCGGGCGTGTTCATGGCGCTCATGACGGTGAAGGTCCCACAATCCCACGCGAAAAATTCGCGAATCCGCGG
>JAYUOR010000087.1:0-5246 GCA_043760765.1 Planctomycetota bacterium
GACGCACCTGTTCGACGAGTGGGGACGCCCCTACCTTGACGCTTACAACAACGTGCCGCATGTGGGGCACTCGCATCCGCGCCTTCAGGCAATCGCGTGCGACCAGCTCCTCCGACTCAACTCCAACACGCGCTACCTGCACCCGGCGCAGGTGGAGTTCGCCGAGTCGCTCCTGGCGAAGATGCCGCGACACCTGACGCACGTGTTCTTCGTGAACTCCGGCAGCGAGGGCAACGAGCTCGCCTTGCGCCTCGCTCGCGCGCACACCGCTGGCAAGGACATGGTCGTTGCCGACCACGGCTACCACGGCAACACCACCGGCGCGATCGATCTCTCGGCCTACAAGTTCAATCGCCCGCGCGGTGGCGGGGCAGCGGAGTGGGTGCAGGTCGTGCCGGTGGCCGATACCTATCGCGGCGCGCATCGCGGCGAGGACGCGGCCGAGCGCTACGCGAGTGCTGTGGACCATGCGCTGGAGCGGATCCGCGATCGCGGTGCTCGGCTTGCCGGATTCATCGCGGAGACCTTTCCGAGCGTCGCTGGGCAAATCATTCCACCCGCGGGATACCTGCGGGCCGTTTACTCGCGCATCCACGCGGCGGGTGGCGTCTGCATCGCCGACGAGGTGCAGACCGGACTCGGGCGGCTCGGCGAGTTCTACTGGGGCTTCGAGCAGCAGGCGGTGCAGCCCGACATCGTTGTGCTCGGCAAGCCCCTCGGCAACGGTCACCCGCTCGGCGCGGTGGTTACGACCTCCGAGATCGCGCGCTCATTCGACAACGGCATCGAGTTCTTCTCGACCTTTGGCGGCAGCACGCTGTCCTGCCGGATCGGAACCGAGGTGCTGCGCATCGTGGACGAGGAGGGCTTGCAGCAGAACGCGCGCGTCACCGGCGACCGACTGCTCAAAGGCTTGCGCGAGCTGCAGTCACGCCACGAAGTGATTGGCGACGTACGCGGTATAGGGCTCTTCATCGGCGTGGATCTCGTGGCCGATCGCGCGACGCGCGTGCCCGCGACGCGCCTGGCCGAGCACGTGAAGAACCGGCTGCGGGCAGAGCGAATTCTGATCGGCACCGAGGGCCCCGCGGACAACGTGCTCAAGCTTCGGCCCCCGCTCACAGTCGAGCCAGATGACATTGACCAGTTGCTCGAGACACTGGACCGCGTGCTCGGCGAGACAGCCTCGTGATGCCATCGCCGTGCAACGGCACCCAACCCGAGCATCCGAGAAAGCCGCGCGACGCAGTGACAAACGGTCCCCGGTAATCCGTCGCCTCTTGTTGCCCGAGCCCGAGACCGTATTCGGCCAAGTCTCAGGATATCCAAGCGCCCGATCAATCAGGCATGCCTGCGCTGGCCGTAGACCACGCGACCATCGCGCGCGATTGACAGTCGTCCGTTGGCCGTGGCGGGGCGGGCGAGTCCGAGCCCGTCCCGAAATGGCGCGCACACTGCGCCGGCCCTCGCCGTCGCTGGCTGCGTTGCTGGATCCCTTTCGAAACGACCCACAGAGGTCGTCTCGATCCGACTGCGCGGGAGCGGGCCTTACAGCTCGGAAACCAGCGAAGTTGCCTGGCTCGCCGCGCCTTGCCCGCAGCGACGATTGCTCGCCGAAATGTGTATGCGATTTCGGGACGAGCCTTTGCCTTTGCGCCATCTACGCGCGCCAGGGCACGCGCACACGGTGAAAGGGTAGGGTAGTGGGGTACCTGACTCGGGAACTGCCTTTCGATGCTCGTCGCAACTCTCACACCGGACCCTGCAATCTCCGCCGCGCGTCGCTCGCAACGTCGCGCCTGTGTCCCGTGGATGTGGCTGGGCAATGTGCTGCTCGGGACACTGATCGGGCTCGCCTACCTGCGCGAAGCCCCGCTGCACGCGTCGCTGCGACTGTGGATGTTCGAGCACCTTGGGCTGCTCTCGGCCATCGGGACCACGAGCTTGATCCCCGGCGCGATCCCCTGGCTTCTTGCGCGCACGCGCATCGGCGAACGCAGCTTCGCGATCGTGCAAGCCCTGGTGTGGATGTTCTTCCAGGTTGCGCTCGTGGTCGACACGCGCCTGTGGGAGCTCTTTCGCTACCACTTCAACAGTTCGGCTTGGAATCTGATCACCAGTCACGGCTCCGAGGATTCCTACCGACTCGGTTGGAAGGTCTGGGGTTTCGGCTTCGGCATCGGGATGGCGGTTTTCGCTCTCGAAGCGTTGGCCTGGAGGCTATTGCGTGCGCGCAAGCAGGGCGTCGTCGCCGCGCGTCGTTGGTTGCAACCGGCGCTCCTGTGCACTGTGGCGCTGGCGTTGGTGATCTGCGTCGAAAAGAGCATCTACGCACAGGCCGACCTCACGCACGATCGCGAGGTCGCCGAGGCTAGCCAAGCCTTCCCGATGTATCCGCGCTTGACCCTCAAGCCGTTCTTGACGCAGGCGCTGCAAGATCAAATCGACGTCGTGCCCGATGTGCGCATCGGCATTGAAGACGCACAGCTCGACTACCCGCACGCACGTCCGCACATCGATCCGCACGGCCGGCGTCCGAATATCCTGATGCTGGTCATCGATTCGTGGCGGCGCGACATGCTGCGTGAAGACGTCACGCCCAACATTGTGCGTATCGCCGGCGAATGCCGCCGTTTCGACGATCACTTGAGCGGCGGCAACGGCACGCGCTTCGGGGTGTTCTCGATGCTGTACGGATTGCCGGGCTGCTACTGGTGGCCGGTATTGCAAGCACATCGAGCGCCGGTGCTGCTCGATGAACTGCGCGAGCTTGGCTACGACACCCAAGTGTTCTCGGCCGCTTCGATGGACTACCCCGAGTTTCGCTCGACGGCCTGGATCGACATCCCCGAGCGCGTGCACGACCAATTCGGAGAACCGTTGCCCGGCAAGCGCGATTTGCCGGCCGTCGAAGCTTGTCTCGATTGGTGGCACACGCGCGACGCGAGCAAGCCTTTTTTCGGCTTCGTGCTGCTCGACTCGTCGCACCAGAAATACGATTTCCCCGCGGAATCAGCGCCGTTCACGCCGTACGCGCAGGATGTCGACTACCTCGAGCTGGCGGGCTCGCGCGACCCGGCGCTGATCGAAAGCGTGCGCAATCGCTACATGAACGCGTTGCACCATGCCGACTCGCTCGTCCTGAGTCTGGTGAACGAGTTGCGTACACGCGGCGAGCTCGACAATACGATTCTGATCATCACCGGCGATCACGGCGAGGAATTCGCGGAGCACGGCTACTGGGGCCACACCGGAAACTTCACACTCGAGCAAGTCGCTGTGCCTTTGCTGATGCGCGGCCCCGGCATCGCAGTCGGCGTCGAACGTCGTCCAACGTCGCACCTCGATTTGGCCGCGACGTTGCTGGAAATGCTCGGCGCGGATCCGCTGCAGCGCGCGCAGTGGTGTACGTCGGAGAATCTGTTCGCTCCGCCGGCCGAGCGCGCGCGCGTCGTCGTCGGCTGGGAAGAGTTGGGCCTGTGGACCTCGAGTGGCATCTTTCGCGTGCCACGTGATCGCGACAAGAGCTTCGGCGCGATCGTATGCGATGCCGACTGGCAGCTCGCCGCCGACCAACGCACGCCTTTCATGACTCAGGCGCGGGAACTCGCGCGACTCTCGCGGGATTGCGAACGCTTCCTAAGCGCGCGCGACCCGCGCCTAGCCGGCGAATCGCACTGAACGGCCACGTTGAGGAGAGCTCGAGACTCTCATAACTGCTGGATCAGCTTTCGGGGACAGGTTCACTCGTGCGGCCGCGCCTGCATTGGAGCCAAACCCGTGACACTCAGTCGGGCGCGAGCGCCGCGAAGCCTGCGCTCAGCAGTGCACGGCGCGCGCGCCCGTCGGACGCGACCGCGCTTCAGACATCGCATAGGGCGCCAGCCTCGGCGAGTGAGGTCAACGGATCGCGCGCCGGCACGAACTCGTGCGCCACGTAGCCGCTGTAGCCCGTCTCCACGATCGCCTGCGCGATTGCGCGGTAGTTGAGTTCCTGCGTGCCGTCGATCTCGTTGCGGCCGGGGACGCCGCCCGTGTGGAAGTGGCCGATCAGGTCATGGTTGTCACGGATGGTGCGGATCACGTCGCCCTCCATGATCTGCGCGTGGTAGATGTCGTAGAGGATCTTGAGTTTCGTGGAACCGACACCCTTCACGACGTCCACGCCGAAATGCATATGGTCGAACTGGTAGTCGCCGTGGTCGACCTTTGAGTTCAGGTACTCGATCACGATCTGCACGCCGTGTTTCTCGGCGGCACCCGCGACGCGTTTGAGACCGGTGACGCAGTTCTTGACGCCCTCCTCGTCGGAAAGCCCCGCACGGTTGCCCGAGAAGGCGATCACGCTGGGGACGCCCGCAGCCTTGGCGATCGGGATCAGCCGTTCGGTGCGGTGCACGAGCTCGTCGTGGTGCTCGAGGCGGTTGAAGCCCTTCGAGATCCCGCCCGCGCCGTTGCCGAGCGCGCACACCAGCCCGTGCTTCGCGGGTACGCCCCAGTCCTTCTCGTCGAGCAGGTCGATCGCGTGGAAGCCCATCGCGGCGGCCGCCTTGCAGAGTGCTTCAAGCTCGATGCCGCCGTAGCACCAGCGGCTGACGGATTGCTTCAGCCGTCCCTTGGTGATCACGCGGCCGCGTGCGGCCGCGTTCGGCGCATTCTGCGCGGGAAGCGCGCCGGCGAGGGCGAGCGTGGCGAGGGAACTCGTGCAAAAGGCTCTTCGATCCATTTCGTGCTCCTGAAGAAGTGCTGCGGCGACTTCACCGCGGTCGACGAGAGTTCATTGATGGGATGAGAGGACCGGCCTCCACGCGAGGTCGAGCCAAGAGCGGCCTCAGTGGCAGGAAAGGGCGGTGTGACCCAACCCCAAACCACAAGCAAGCCGCCCCTGAGGCAATCTACTCTTCCGACCACTGTTCCAACCACTGTCCGAGCCACGAAGAAGAGAAGTCGGTTGACCGCGTCCAGGGGGGCTAACGCGGCTGCGGCGAAATCACCTGATTTCGTCCCCGAATTCAGCCGGCCCTGCGCGCTACCCGGCCGTTTGCAGCGAGCGCTGCATTCGCGCACGCGACCCGCTCTCGGGACGATTGACGCCCTGTCGCGACGTCGTAGAATCGCGCAGGCCGAAAGAAACGCGAGTGCGACAGTAACGAGGCCGTGAGCGCGGAAACGTTTCGATCGGTGGTAGCCGGAACACAGACATCTCAACCTATGTCCGAAGCTTTTTGATCCGGCGACCAACGGAT
>JAYUOR010000088.1:0-5238 GCA_043760765.1 Planctomycetota bacterium
GTTTTTCTTCGTCAGCCGCGCCGATGTCGACGCCTTCGCGCCGGCCGAGGACATCGACCCTGCCTATGCGCGCGGTCTGCGCGCTGCGGCGGCCGCCGGGGTCGAGATCGTGGCTTGGAGCGCGAGCATCAGTCCGAACAGCCTTTCCCTGGACCAGCGACTCGAGCTGAGGCTCCATGCCGATGTGCCAATGTGACCTGGCCGACTTGGCGCTACTAGAACGACACTTGATCCTCCCTCCTTATATGGTGGACGTCCTGGCATGAAGATCCTGTCCCTGCGGCCCCTGGTGGTCACCCTCGTCGCTACGACCTTGGCATTGCTGGCCTGCGCGGTCGGCAACACCCAGGCCGGCAAGGCTGTGCCCGCGGACGGTCCGGGGCTCGTTCCGGCCGCTCCAACCAGCGCACCGTCGGACCTCGCCGCGCGCACCGCGCACCTCGACATGGTTTCGCGCGCTTCCTACTGCGCGACCTGCCACCCCGAGGCCACGGCCGAGAGTCTTCAGAACACCCATGGCCGCGCCTTCAGCGACGAGGAAGTTCGTCTGGCCACCGCGCGCTTCTCGATCGAGGGCTGCATCGCCTGTCACACGCCGCGGCCGATCTTCGAGACCGGCATCGGCATGAACCCCAAGAAGCGCCTCGCGCACCTCGAGGAGGGCAACGACTGTTTCTCCTGCCACGCGCGCAAGGGTTTTGACTTTTCGACCTTCGTCGGCAGCGCGAAGGAATGCAAATCGGCCTTCGACGCGCGCGTCGGTACGGTCGAAGCTTGCGCGTCCTGCCACAAGAATCACGGCACGCCCTATCAATGGGAAAACGCGAAACACGGCAAGCTCGAAGGCAACCTCTGCATCGATTGCCACATGCCCAAGGTCGTGCGGCCGGTCGCGGTCGGTGGGGAGCCGCGCGAAACGCGCCGCCACACGTTCTTCGCCAGTCGTTCAGAATCGCAATTGCGCAAGGCCTACGCCTACCGCACTCGCATCGATGGCAATGAAGTCGTCGTAACCATCGAGAACAAAGGCGCGGGCCACAACTTCCCCACCGAACTCAAGCAGCGCGCCGTTGAATCGGTCGTTATCGTGCGCGACCTCGAAGGCAACGAGGTCTCGAATTCACGCGTCATCCACCGCGATCCGTACAAGCGTCCCTACGGCCTGATGTTGCTGGTCAACACCCAAATTCCCTCGGGCGAATCGCGCGAGTATCGCGTGCCGCTCACGATCGCGGCGGGGACGATCGAGACCGCGCTCTACTACAAGCTGTATTACCCGATCGAGGATCAGCATCCGACGCTGTCGCGGCGCTTGGAGACACGCATCATCCCCTTCAGCGGCATCACGCCATCGACGAAGAAGGTCGAGAGCGCGCCGGAACTGAACGCAAATCTGCCCGAAGCACTGCCCGTCGAAGCTGCGAGTCCCGGCAACCTGGCCGACTTCGCGCGGCCCGAGATCGGCAAGGTCGATGTCGAAATTCCTGACGGCACGCACGAAGGTGACATCGTCAAGTTGATCGCGCTGTTCCAGTTCCCGGTCAACGAAGCCAATCGCAAGGCGCAGGACGTGCTCATCTCGCTGGGAGCCAAGGCCACGCCCCAGCTCGTCCAGGCGCTCGGATCGTGGGACAGCAAAACGTTCGCGCAGGCCAAGGGCGTGCTCACCCGCATGGGCGATGTCGGCCGTAAGGCCGTCGTCGACGCGGTCGCTCACCCGGAACTGTATGTGCAGTTGCACGCGATGGAGGCGCTGCCAAAATTCGGCGACCTTGGGCCCGATCGCGCGAGCGCTATCGAGAACCTGAAGCGCGGTTTGAAGTCGCAGGACGCGTTGGTTCGCGCGGGCGCCGCACAAGCGCTTGGCAACTTGAGGGTCGCGGACGCGGCGCAGTTCGTGCATCCGCTACTCGACGAACTCGATTTTGACGTGGTCGCGTGCGCGGCGCGCGCGCTTGGCGCCATGGGCGACAAGTCGGCGCTGCCCAAGTTGCACGGCAGCTTCGATCGCGTGCGCATCAGCCCCGAAACCGGGCGCGATGTGGCCTGGGCGATGGGCGCGCTGGGCGATCCGTACGGAATGTCCTTCCTGCTCGACGGCCTCGACCATCGCGACGATCTGGTGCGCGAATCGTTCTTCGAGAACTTCCTCGATCTCACCGGCGCGAGCCGCGGCTACGCGCCGATGCTGCCGGCCGAGGATCGCATGCTGGCGTTGGCGAATCTGCGCAACTGGTGGGTCAGCGAGGGCGGATCCAAGAGCCTGCGGGCGCCGCGTTCGCTGTCGATCCCGGGCAAACTGCGCGCGGAAGTCGAGAAGCTGGCCAAGGAAATTGGCGGCGACGACCTGCATGCCAGCACGCCTGCGAAGGACGAGACGATCGTGGCGCGGCTGAAGGAAATCGGCGCGGCTGCGACACCGATGTTGATCGACGGCCTCAAATGGCCGTCGGGTTTCAGCGACAAACGCGCCGGATTGTTGCGCGCACTCGCCGCGTCGCCGGATCCCGATGCACTGGCCGCATTGATCGACGCTTCGCACGATCAGGTCACGGCGGTTGCGCTGTGGGCCATTGAAGGACTTTCCGCGCTGCGCGATCCCGCGGGCATCGAAGCCGCGCGCCAGTTCGCGCAGCGCTTCGAAGGTTTGGCGCTGAATCAGCGAGTTCCGGCGAGCCTGGGCAGTCCCGACGGCGTGCGCGCGCTCGTCGCGCGCGCGCGCGCGCGCATGGGTGATGACGAAGGCGCCGAACAGCTGCTCGGACTGTTGTGGAGCCGCGATCCCGCGGCGCGCGCGAGTGCCGAAGCTTCGCTCGCCGAGATCTACGGGATGGAGCATCCGAAAGAAGCGCCCGTCGCCGTCAGTGCACGCCTCGCGCTCGCGAACCTGCCCGACGCGCGAGCGCGCGAACTCGATGCACTGCAGAGCGCCTGGGAAACCCAAGTGTCTGCCGCCGAAAAACTGGGCGCACTAGTGAAGTCGACACCGGATTGTCTTGCCGCGCTCGCATCGTACGATCTCGCCGAATCTCTGCTCGCACCCTACGCCGCGCTCAACCCGCGCGCCTGGACCCAGGACTTCGAACGCACGCGCCAGGGCTCCGACGACATCGCCGGCCTGCTGGCCAAGGATGCCGCGTGGATCGATTCGAATGTCTGGTGGAACCTGCTCTCGCCCACGAAGCGCAGCGGCTGGAGTTTCTCCGCGCTCGGAGCAGCGCACGCAGAGTTCGCTGCGGATGGGCTGACACTCGACTTCACACCCGATGCGACCAAGCCCGCGGATTGGACGGCGACGGCAACATTGGCCTTCGGCGCGCGCGAAGCGTGGCGCGACTACGAGGTCGAAATCGAAGTCGCGCTCGATTCCGGAGCATTGCTGTTGATCGATCGCTGCGATTACGCCGGGAACGGCAGCCCGAGCGCCGTGTTGTTCACGAACGGCAACTCCCCCGCCGAATTCTCCGCCGCCATGGGACTCGTCGAACCGGGCAAGTCCGTGCTGCTGCGTCAGCGTGTGATCGGCGGAAGCGTGGTCCGTCACGCCGAACGCGGCATCGAAGAGGCGGCGGTCACGACCGAGATCCCGCCCCAGGCGCGAATCGGCGGCATCGGCCTCACGATCCCCGCGGGAACCAAGCTGCGCATCAGCTCACTGCGCGTGCGGCCGTTGCGTGTCGACGCCGTCGCGCTGTCGAGATAAGCGCGCGCCCGCGAATCGCAGCGTACACTCGCTGCAGCTTGAGACTTCGAGTTGCACGCCTCGCGCTCTGCGCGTCGATTCTTGGCGCATGTGAGGCGCGCACGCCGTCTCCCACGGCGCCGCGACACGTGATCTTGATCTCGATCGACACGCTGCGCGCGGATCATCTTGGCGCGTACGGCGCAACCAAGGGCGCGACGCCGTTTCTCGATTCGCTGGCGAAGGATGGTGTGCTGTTCGAAGAGCATATGTCCAACTCGAACAACACGCTTTCTTCGCATGCCTCGATCCTGAGCGGGCTTGTGCCGCTGGCCCATGGCACGCGCGATGGCGGCTCGCCCGAAACGCGCTTTCCGCTCTCGAGCGAAGTCGACACGCTGGCCGAGCGCATGCGAGACGGCGGTTACACGACCGCGGCGTTCACGGCGCACCCGGCTTGGCTCGGGCGCGGCTTCGGGCTCGATCAGGGCTTCGAGCATCTGGAATCGGAGTGGTGGGACGCGCGCGTCGAGTCGAAGGCTTTCCTGCGCTGGCTCGACGGCGAGGCACCTGCGCACCTATTCGCGTTCCTGCATTTCTACGATGTGCATTCCGACATGGCCGGGCCGGGCGTGAGCCTGCCCTATCAATCGGATGCGGAGTTCATCGAAAAATTCGCCGGCCCGCGGCCCGCGGACTTCACGGGCACGGTGCCGGGCAAAGACTATCAATGTTGCTCGCGTTGGCTGCAGGCGGCGAACGAGGGAGTCTTCGTGCCGTCGAGTGCAGAGCTCGCGTACGTACGCGGGCTCTACGACGCCGGCTTGGCACAGCTCGATCGCGAACTTTCCAACCTCTTTCACGAGTTGCGCCGCCGCGGTTATCTCGACGGTGCATTGATCGTGGTGACCTCCGACCACGGCGAAGAATTCTGGGAACACGGGCAATTGATGCACGGAGGATTTCACGACGAGATCGCGCACGTGCCGCTGATTCTCGTGCCACCGCTGGGGACGAACCTGAAATTGCGCACGATTTCGGCGGTAACGCGCTCGATTGACATCGCCTCGACGATCGCCGACTTCGCGGGCGTGCCGGGATTGGGCAGCGGCCGATCGTTGCGGCCGGCATTCGTCGATGGAGCAAAGCTCGAAGACGGCGAGCTGATGTTCCTGGCATCCGTGCTACGAACGAGCGATGCCGCCGGCCGCTTTCGGTACTTCGAAGACGAAAAGAGTCCGGGTCTGTGGGATCTCAGCGTCGATCCGGGCGAACGCACGGAATTGCTTGCGCGCGAGCCTGCTCCCGGTGCGAGCGCGCGGGCTCTGACGGCGCGAGAGCGACTGGCGGAATTGCGCAAGACAGCGCTCACCTTCGATACGCAACTTCGCGCGCGGTCCAGCACGAGCCCCGCAGTGCTGTCGAAAGAAGCCGAGGACCGCCTGAAGGGCCTGGGCTACGGCGGTCGCTAAGGCTCTGTCACGGAATAACAGGTCCATTTCGGCGAGCAACCGTCGTCGCTGGCAAGGCGCGCCGACGCAGGCAACCTGCATGGT
>JAYUOR010000089.1:0-5223 GCA_043760765.1 Planctomycetota bacterium
CCTCCTCGGAAACCATGCAGGTTGCCTGCGTCGGCGCGCCTTGCCAGCGACGACGGTTGCTCGCCGAAATGGACCTGTTATTCCGTGACAGAGCCTAAGTCGATTAAAAGCAATGGTTTACGGCATCTGATCTGAATCTCTGCCGCTGGCCGTTCGGCCGCTGACCTGGCCCGGCTTGTTCCATCCGTGAGTGGTTCGCTCCCGCCCGCAAGGGTGCCTGAGAATGCCTCACGGGGTGATGGGACCCTTGGACTGGGACGACTGGGACTGAGACGAGACGACTCCTGAACTGAACGACTTCTGCTGATACTTCCTTCCGAGACTCGAGCTCGCCCTCCTGGCGGGCTCGAGTCTTTTTTGGCGTAGCAACACACCGCCACTCTTCGCGAGCGAATAGGATCGAGGCGCTGCGGCGATGGGTTCCATGACGGCGAAGCTCGGCATCCTGTTGCGCGTCGCGAGTCTCGCCGCAGTCGCGTGGGTGCTCTTCCACGCGCACCGCGAATGGGGGGGAGGACACGGTCGCGAGTCGGCCCTCTTTTGGATGCAGATGGGCTCGCTGGCGCTGATCGCGCCGATGGCGTGGTTCGTCAGTGCTGAAGAGAAGCTGCCGGCCGTTGAAGATTGCGTGCCGCTAAATCGGTGGCTCGCGCTGCTCATTTCGCCGTTCCTTCCTGGTGGCGGACGCGGCCTCACGTTGCTGCTCCTGGCCTTCGGTCTTCGCGACATGATCGCCTGGGTCTATTCGCAGCTCAACGGAAACGCGCCGATCATCGACATGCAGGTCATTCGGCGAATTCTGGTGCTCGATGGCTCTATCTTGATTCTCCTAGCGCTGCCGACGGCTATTGCTGCGCGATGGAGTGCAAGTCGCTCGACTCGACTCTTCGTATTCGCGGCCATTGTCGGCATCGCAATGCTGCTCGGCGCCGGTGTGCAAGCCTGCTACCGCGGCCCGCGCCTGTACGACACGGAAGCGACGAAGAGGCTCGTGCGCGCGTCGCTCATGTGGGGCTGCGTCGCCACGCTTGCGCTCAATTTGCCGCGCATTTTCAACGGTTTGCGCGAGGTATGGAAGGCGAGTGCCGCGCGCGCAAAGGGCTCAGCGTAGCAGGCGCCAGGTCATCGAGTGCGCGGGCACGCTCACTTCGATCTGCGCAATGCCCAAAGCGTCGATGGCGACCGCCGAGTCGCTGCCATCGGGCGCGACGAGCCGCGCGCTGTTCGCGAGACCCGTGTAGTGCAGGTCGACGCGCAGCGTGCGCGTGACGGCCGTGCGCAGCGGATTGTTGATCACGAGCATGCCCTTGTCGGTCAATGCTGGGTTGACGTGCAGGATCCAATCGAGATCACGTCCGTCCGCGCGCCGGCCGTGGATGATGTCCGACTCGAGGATGGCGCGGTGCGCCTTGAACCATGCGACCGAAGTCTTGACCATCGATTTCGTCGCTTCCGTGTCGTACAGGCGCGGGCCGCGGTAGCAGGCTTGCACACCGGCGCCGAGCAGATTGTTCAGGCGTGTCTGATAGTGCTCGAGGTGCTCGCTCAAGGGTTCGATCGTCGCGGCTGCGCCGCCGCCCTGGTACTCGGTGAGCGGCACGAACATCCAGCCCATGCTCGGCGCCTTGGTCCACGTGCCGTCGAAGATGTTCTGGCGTTCGACGATTTCCTGCTGTTCGCGCGGCAAGGACCAGTTCGTTTCGCGATATCCCATCGCGCACTTGTTCGAGCCCGCGAGGTAGTACCAATCGGGAACGTTCAGGTAGACCCCGCGCTCGCGACACCACTTGTAAAAATTCGTGATCGTGCGCCACTGCGTCCACTGCGAATCGGCCAGCGATTTGTGGCCGGGGTGTGTCGACGACGCGCACACGTCGCCTGGATAACTGCCGTCGTGCTCGAGCACGTCCAGACCGGTTGCAGCGTAGAAGGCGTAGAGCTTTTCGAAGTACTTCTGGCCCCATTCGCTTCCCAGGCAGGGCGAACTGCCGAAGACCGCGAATCCACCTGGCTTGCCGGTCGCGGGATTGACCACGTCGTTCGCCTCGTCGATGCTGCGGCTGGCGAGCAGTGAGTAACCGCCGAGAGAGATGTGTTTCGCGTGCGCGTATTCGCCGAGTTCCTTCAATTGCTTCAGGTACTCGGGCTCCGTGCGCTCGATCTCGAAGCTGCTGCCGAACGTCATCAGGACGAGTTCGAAGCCGGTCTCGGCGGCCTGATCGACCGCAAGCCGAACCGCCGCGGGCTCGGCGGAGCGCACGTGGAAGATCAGCGGATTCTCGAGCGACCACGGCGCGATCGTGCGGTACATGCGTCGCAGGGAAAGCCCGCGGCGTTCGCGATCGCTCGAATCAAAAAGCAATTCGAACACGCGATAGGACTCGAACGAGCCGCCCGGCGCGATCGTGACGCCGGGGCCGAGCTTGGGCGAGCACTCGAGCAGGCACGGAGTCTGGCGCTCGTAATTCACCTGCGTCGCGTAGAGCGGATCGATGGTCCAGCGCGCGCCGGGTGAATCGAGCGCGGAGTCCATGCCTCCGCCCATCGCGTAATCGGTCTCGACGTGCATCGAACGCTGGAACACCGCGAAGTCCGTCTGTTTGCCGCCGACCATCGACGCCGGTTCGACCGCAGCCAGGATTTCGGCATTGAACCGATCGAGCACGACCGCGCTCGCGCCGTGGTTCTGCACCTCAATCCATTTCGAAAAGAGCGGGAGACCGTCGTAGATCTCGTAGTGCACGAGCACCGACACGCCCGCGGGGCCGTCCTTGGGCGCTGCGAAGCTGAACGTCAACGCACGGCCCTTCGGCGGCCACGCCGGAGCCGTCGAGAGCCAGGCAGCGTGCTGCTTCCATGGAAAGCGAGCGACGATCTCGCCCGTGCTGAAGCCTGAGAACGCGAACGCGGTCGGATTCGCCTTCATCGCATCGAGCCATTCCGGCAGAAGATAATTGTGGATCGGCTGACCGACGAGTCCGCCGACGTCGAAGGCGCGGCCGTCGATCGTCACGCTCGCTTCTGGCCGAACACTGCGCAACTCGGCCTGCCCCGTCATCAGGTTGTCGAGTCCAATCGTGGCCGCGTTCGGCGCGACTCGCAGCGTGCGTGTGACCAGGCCATTGGTCAGCGCGATCGTCTTCGCGTCGGCGGAAGTCGTGATCGTGGCGGCGAAAGCTCTCGGCTCGATCAACCAGTCGCCTGTGCCGACCGTGGGGAACAAGCTTGCGAAAACGGCAACGGCAACGCGGGGAGCTGTCTGCATGGTCGCACCACCATGCCAATCGCTCCCGCGCGTGACAAAGCGCGCGGGTCTCGCGCCGGGCTTCTGGCCGGGCAGATGTGGCGGACTTTCCTCCTCCCTCGTACGATGGTGAGGATCTCGCTTCCAGGAGGTACCGCCATGCGCTGGATCTGCCGCCTCGCCCTCGCCCTCGCGTACACGTGCCCGTTGGCCTCATCGCAGAGCTTCAACGTCGACATTGGCACGAACCAGATTTTCGGCACGCCCTCGTCGAACTTTGGCGCAGGGGCGGCCCAGCCGGGCGTGTGGAACGTCTGGTCGGGCGCTCAACCCACGACATTGGTCTCGATCGACGGGGCGACGACGACAGCGAGTTCGCGCTATCTGCAGCTTTTCAGCTGGAGCGCTCTGGAGAGCAACATCCCCGGTTCGACGGGGGGCGACGAGCGGCTGATGGACGACCGGCGCGTCTCCAACACGACGTTTGGAGCTCTCGAGGACATCGAGATTTCTGGTCTCTGGAATGGGGACTACGAGGTCTTCACCTACTCGTTCGGATCGAGCCCGTACCAGACGACGGTCAGGGTTCTTGGCTCACCAGATCCGCTGGTCGTGCTCGGCAACGCGAGCGGCGTGTTCCCCGGTGGTCAGGTGCAGAACGTGACGTTCGCGAAACATCGCGCGACGGTGACGAGCGGAGTGATCACGATCGAGGTCGACACCGCCAATAATTTCCTCTCGACGTTTTCGGGTTTTCAACTGCGTTGGATCTCCACGCCGCCGATCGGGTACTGCACAGCGAAGGTCAATTCGCTCGGCTGCGTGCCGCTGGTCGCGACGAACGGTGCGGCCAGCGTGAGTTCGGGAAGCGGTTTCGACATCGCGTGTTCCAACGTGCGCAACGCGAAGGTCGGGCTGTTGTTGCACGGTGTGAACGGCCGCATGGCGCAGCCGTTCCAGGGCGGCGTGCTTTGTATCGCAGCACCGATTCGACGCACGCCGAGTGTGAATTCCGGCGGCACGCCAGCGCCCGCGGCGGATTGCAGCGGGGTCTGGCTGATTGATTTCAATGCGTTTGTTTCGGGAGCGCTCGGCGGGACGCCATCGCCGACATTGTTGGTTCCGGGGACTGTTGTCGTTGCGCAGTGGTGGGGGAGAGACCCGGGATTTGCGGCGCCGAACAATACGGCGCTGTCGGATGGGATTGAGTTTGTGCAGGGGTTCTAGGAAGCCGGGACGGCGGCACGCTGTCGTTCCAGTACGGTGCCAGGCACCCTCCCAAACTGTTGCGTCCGCCCAACGGCGCTGTGAGAGCAACGGCCACGTCGAGCTGAACCGGCAACGGCGCTGTGTACGGCGCGGCGGCAACAGTTCGGGAAGGTGCCAGGCACCCCCGCGCGATCAGGTCGATTGAATCGCGCGGCCTTGCAGGCCCAATTCGGCGGCGTGCGGGCGTAGGGATTCGATCACGAAGGCGATGTGCGTTGAGAGTTCGACGCCGAGCAGGTCGACGCCGGCTTGCACTTCGCCGCGCTCGACTTTGGCGGCAAAGCCCTTGTCTTTGAGTTTTTTCACGACGCTCTTGGGCTCGAGCGTCAGGATCCCGCCCTCACGCACATGGCAACAGGCGCCGACGAAACCAGTCAGTTCATCGCAGGCGAGCAGCGCCTTGTCGAGCGTGCTTTTGTACGCCACGCCCCACTTCGTGTAGTGCGCCGAAACCGCGTGCGCGACTTCGGCTGCATGCTGCTCGACAAGCCAGGCGACGATACGCTTGGGATGTTCTTCGGGCCAGCTCTCGTAGTCGGCGTCGTGCAACATGCCGGCGAGACCGAAGCTCTCGACGTCTTCCGCTCCGCGGCCGTAGCGCAATGCCGCGGCACGCATGACTTCCTCGACCGCGCGCGCGTGTTTGCGCAGCGCGTCGCTCTTCGTCCACGCGCACAGTTGCGCCCAGGCGCTATCACGACTCAGTGTCA
>JAYUOR010000090.1:0-5221 GCA_043760765.1 Planctomycetota bacterium
CGACGGCGCAGCCGGAGGCCGCGGGAACCGAGCGCTCGATGCCCCACGCCAGCCACGCCGATCGCCAGCGCGCCGTCGATCGCGCGCTCGACACTCTGCGCGCGAAATACGGATTCGGCGGCATGCTGCGCGGCGCGAGCCTACCGCTCGCCGCCGACCACGCGCGCACCCGCGACGGCTTCGTGCTGCGCACGCCGTCACTGAACCAGTGAGCAGTCTTCGTGCGACGTGTCAGGCCTCAGGAGCCTGGCACCTTTCCGAACTGTTGCCGCCGTTGCGTTCACAGCGCCGTTGCCGGTGGACCTCGACGTGGCCGGGACTTTCACAGCGCCGTTGGGTCGACGCAACAGTTTGGAATGGTGCCAGGCGCCGTACGTGGAACGCCAGCCCGCCCTACTTCACCCGTTTGATGATGTGCCACCCAAACGGGCTAGCCGTCGCTTCCCAAGGCGCCACGCCGATCTCGCCGACCTTGAGGCGGAAGCCGACGTCTCCGAAGCCCTTCACCATGCCGGCGCGGCCGGCCTTCGTCATCGGGTAGATGCCGGGCGCGCTGTCGTTGGTGTACTGCTTGACCAGAGCATCGAAGTCGCCGCCGGCGACCACTTCGGCGTAGACCTTCTCGGCCAGCACCTTCGCTTCGTCCTTGCTGCGTGTGACGGTCGGCGGCATGCGCGGCGCGCCCTTGAACGAGATCAGGATGTGTTGGATCGAGATGCTCTCGTCGGCCACTTCGGGCTTCGCCATCAGCACCTTGATCGCTGCGTCCATGTTGACAGTGGCGGGTTCAGGTTTCACCTCGGGTTTCACCTCGGGTTTCACCTCGGGCTTCGCCGGGGCGGCAGCCGGGGCGGCAGCCGGAGTCGTAGTCGCGTCGCTGCTGCACGCAGACAACATCAACAAAGAAGCGAGCACAGTACAGGCAATTTGTTCCATGCTGCGAAGGTTAGCGCGGACCTGCCCTGCTGCCAACCAGGCCGTCGCGGACCGGCATGCGCTTGGAAGGCGCTGAACACAACGTCGCCCTGCGGAATTCCGCGCAGTCCGCAGGCATCGATCGTGATGCGAGCACTTTCGTCCCAGGACCAGGGGCCGCGCCCCCTTGTAGGCGCAATCGCGGAGGTCTAGCCTCGCGCGCATCCGCGGCGGCGCCCTGCTGCCGTTCAACCACGGCCTCTATCCAAAGAGAGAACTCCGCTGATGCATTCCATCGCCTCCATCACTTGTGCCATCTCCATCCTCGCCGCCACCGGCATGGCGCAGGGATCCTTCGGTCCGACCGGTGGGGAAAACCTGTTCTCGATCGGCGGTTCGCTCAGCTCGCAAACCATCGACCTAGGCGGTACCACGGGTGACTCCACGACCACGACGCTCAATCTGCAGGGCAGCGTTGGTCACTTCCTGACGGACGTGCACGAAGTCGGAGTCCAGTTGTTCGAGAGCTACAGCAGCCCGGACACGGGCAACGACACGATCGTCACCTCGCTCGGCGGCTACTACAATTACAACTTCCGCCAGACGCCGCGCACCTGGTTCTACGCCGGCGCACACCTCGGTCTGCTACAGATCGACTCCGGCGGCAGCGACGACACGAACATCGCCATCGGCATCCACGGCGGTGTGCGCCATTGGCTCAGTGAAAGCGCCGCGCTATATGCCGAGCCGCGCATCACGCGATCGGAATTCAACGGAGGCGACGTCATGACGACCGAAATTGTCTTCGGCTACTCCGTCGTACTGTAGATCGCGGATCGCCCTGCGCGGTTGAGCCCCGCGTCCGCATTCGACTCCGATGACCCATCCCCTTTTCGAAGGGAGCCGTGAGCTCGCCCGGCGTTTCCGCAAGGAACGCCGGGCGCGCAGCACGCTCACGGCCGAGGAATTTCTCGCCGCGGAACGGCCCAGCGAGCACTATCCCGCCGGCATCGCACAAGCGCAGTGGATCGAATTGCTCGACGTGCTGCGCGATGCGTCCAGCCAGAAGGTCGATGGCCTGATCGCCGACTGGATCGCTCGGCAACTGCCTGCGACCGTGGGCGGCGCGCAGGCAACCCTGCCGCTCGATCCCGGGCTCGACGTCACGCTGCCCACGCCGGCCGGTCCGCCACCCGCGCAGGACGCGCAGTTCATCGATCGCCGCTACCGCATCGTGCGCGTACTCGGCGAAGGCGCATTCGGCAAGGTCTTCCTGGTCAAGGACAAACTCCAGAACGACCACGAACTCGCGCTGAAACTGATCAAGAAGGAGCACACGGCAACCAGCGAAGCGCTGGTGCGCTTCAAGAACGAGATCCTGCTCTTGCGCGTGCTCAATCACCCGGGCATCCCGCAGATTTTCAACGACGGGATCAGCGAAGACGGCGAGTTCTACTACACGATGGCCTACGTCGCGGGCCGCACGCTCGAGGACGTGATCCGCAAGGAAGCGCCGCTGGATCCGACGCGCATCGTGCGCATCACCAAGCAGGTGCTCGACGTGCTCGACTACGCGCACGCGCAGGGCGCGATCCACCGCGACCTGAAACCCGGCAACATTTTCCTGCTGCACGCGGGCACGCCCAAGGAGCAGGTGCGCGTGCTCGACTTCGGGATTGCCAAGGTGCTCTCGCGCGAAGGCATCCTTGAGCACGCGCAGACGATGAACACCGAGATGCCGCTCGGGACGCCGCACTACATGTCGCCCGAGCAGGTGCGCGGCAAGGAAGTCGACGGCCGCACGGACCTGTATGCGCTGGGCGTGATCATCTACCAGATGTGCTCGGGCCGCTTCCCATTCAGCGGCAAGACGCTTCTGGAGATTCTCTCGGCGCGGCTGGAAAAACCGCCCAATCCGCTCGAGGACAAGACCACGCCCGAGTGGCTGCGCGACGTGGTCATGAAACTGCTCGAGCGCGAGCGCGACAAGCGTCCGGACACGACGGCGATCCGCGTAATGCTGGATCACCTGCAAGTTTCTCATCGCTCGATCTCGAAGCGCTTGACCTGGATCAGCGCGGCCGTCGTCGTGATCGCGCTGCTGGTCGCCTGGTCGGTGTTCGGTGGCGGACCGAAGCCCAAGGACGGCCCGAACGCCTCCGTGCCGCCAAGCGTTCCGGCCGAAGGCGAAAAAGGAAAGCCTGCCGCCGGCGAGTCGGGGACGAAGCCGAATCCAGAGAATTCCGCGTCGACTGCTGGCGACACGAACAAGCCGGAGAACGAAAACCAAAGCGCGATCCCGACTCCGCCCCAGGGCGAGCACAAGCAGGACGCGGCTCCAGCCGAGGATCACTCGCAGGCGCCTGCGCCACAGATCAAGTCGGATCCGAGCAAGACAGAGAAATCGCCGCCTCCGCCTGTGCCTTTCAGCATCGAAGTGAGCGAACCCGCGGAAAGCCCGCAGCCCTCCGTTCCTCCAGAGAAGAAGACTCTGCACATCTCCGGGCGCGCGACACGGAAAATCGGTAGTGCGAAAATCGGCGGCCAGGAAATCGTGCTCAATCCCGCGGATCCGCTGCACTTCGAGGCGGAAGTCGCGCTGCCGACTGCGCCGATGGACGGCAAAGACGAGGACCGGGCGATCGAGATCGAACTCATCGACACGGTCGATTTCAAGTCGATGAAGCACTCGCTCAACTATCGCCAACTTGCGGCGCGCATTCCCGCCGGCTGCACGCCGGCGAAGGACGCGCTTGTGGATGAACGTGGCAGAGTCACTTCGATCTGGCACGAACGCTCGAAGCTTGCGCTGGCGCTCGTCGATGCGGGGCCTGGCCAGCCGGGCTTCTACCTCGGATTGAAAGAAGTGACGAAGAGTGATCTCGAGCCGGAGAAGTTCACGCTTTCGTGGGACAAGACACTCGATCTGGGTGAAATGCAAAGCCCTGCCGTCAGCCTGTCCATGGACGAAGCGCAGAAGTACTGCGAACTGCAGGGGCTGCGACTGCCGACCGCGACCGAATGGGATCTCGCCGCGCAGTTCGCCGGTCACATCTTTCCTTGGGGCGACGAGTTCATTCCGGGAGCGTGCAACAGCAGCGACGCCGGCGACACATATCCCAAGAGCGCTCCGGTCGGCAAGTTTCCGAATGACAGGTGCGGGCCCTTCTTCGACATGGCCGGCAACGTGTCGGAGTGGTGTCTCGACTCCAACGGGAAGGCGGCGCTGCGCGGCGGAAGTTGGAAGTTGCCGCCGAACGCTTGCAAACTCGCCGCCAAGAACAACCCGCCGGCGAAGGGCAGCGAATCGATCGGCTTTCGCGTAGCGCTCACCTGCCAACCATGAAACGACTAGCGCTTCTTGCGGCCTTGGCATTCTTCGCTTCGCTTGCAAGCTGCGCGTCGGGCGCCGGCGGCGCCTCCTCTGCCGCGCAGTCGACGACGCTCGGACGCCAGGTACTTCCGCTGCCGCCGGACACATTGATTTCGTTCAGCTCCGCGGGAGGAGAAGTACTGCGGCTCGACAATCGTGCCTTTGTGCGCAAGCTCGCTGCGGCGCCGGCGAACTACGGCCGCCCGATCGCCTCCAACGTCGATCTCGGCAGTCTGATGGCCGCGGTCGTGCACGAGCACGGACTCGCCGTGCTCAACCTGACCAGCTCGGAGACGGAACCCGTCTGGCTGCCGCTCGAATGGTCGAAGCCGCCCACGAGCATTTTCGTCGCCGACGGCTATGCTGCGACGCTCGGCGGTTTTGAAGCCTGCACATGGGACTTGACCAACGCCGTGCTGGTCACGCGCATCGATCTTGCGCAGTGGAGTCGTGACCATCGACTCGGCCCGGCGGTCTGCGTGGTGCCCGATCGCGCGAATCCCAAGAAGGCGACGGTGTTGTTCAGCTCGGAGGAAAGCACGGACGTCCAGGTACTCGACTTCTCGCGCGGCAATCCCGAGATGATCGCGAGCTCGAGCAACATCTTCCAGAACACGAAGAAGTCCTGGTACATCGTCGAGCGCTGCGCCTTTGACGGCGAACGCCTTTTCCTCTCGGGCACGCAGGAAATCACCGGCACCAATTCCTCCGGTCAGGTCGTACCGCAAGCTTCGCCGTTTCTGATGAAGCTCGATCTTGCGACGCGCGAGTACGAAATCCTGTTCCACGAGGACACGCACGCGCGCGATCAGGAAGTCGACGAACTGGCCGCCGCGAATGGTCTGGTGGCGAGCCTGCGGCGCGACGGATTGCTGCGCGTCTTCCGCGGACACGAAAAGGTCTACGAGAAACAGGATCGTCCGGGCCGCGCAA
>JAYUOR010000091.1:0-2097 GCA_043760765.1 Planctomycetota bacterium
CCCCCACCGCCAGCTCCAGCTCCAGCTCCGCCGCCCAGAAAACTGCCGACGCTGCCGCGCAATTGTTGTCGCACGAAATCGAGCACCTCGGGCTCATCCGACATCAACAGTCGGCGCGCTTCGCCGGTGTTCTCCAATGCAAACCAGCTCTTCTTCATCTCCTTGATGATGTCGAGCGCCTCCTGTCGCGTGGGCGGCCGGTCGGCGATGCCGCCCGCGGTCCCAGCGGGGTCGAACACATCACCGCTCACCAGGCGGCGCGGCAGGCGCGCGTTCGGCTGCATCTTGGGGGCAGTCGCCGGGTCGACCTCCGCAAGCGCGCTGACCATGCACCAGGTCAACTCATCGAGCGTGACGGCGTAGGGCACGGAAAAAAGCACCTTGCCCTCCGGCGACAGCCAAACGTGCTGCGGCGCGATCACGAATCCCTGGGTGTCGGCCTTGAGGATCTTTTCGCGCGCCTCGGTGTCCGTGCGGCGGTGATCCATGCAGGTCAGGCCGTCCCAACGCGGGCAGGCCTTGCCGAGCGGCGCATGTTCCTGGGCACAGGCCAGCACGTTGACTGTCTTCGCAGTGAGTTCGAGGAAACTTTTCTCGTGATAGGTCTTCGTGGCCAGTGTTTCGTTGGCTGCCTCCCCGTCCATGTTGACGGCCAGGAAGACAGGCTTGTGCTCAGCCTTGGCCTTGATCAGCGCAGCTTCGAGCGAGTGTTCCCAAACGATGTCTCCGGCGAAGGCCTGGGCCACGAAGAGCAGCGGAAGAATTGGAAGCAACAGGTTCTTCATCGGTGAAAGACTCCAGAGGCGCGGGGCATGAGCATGGGCGGACGAGCGAGGTAAACCCGGCACGCGCGCGGCGGGCTCGACCTCCGAAACAGGTTTCCGCTCCCTACCTGTTGGGGAGGAGCTTATTCCGGCGGAGGCGCCGGCCGCACATCGCTTTGAAGAATCAGGAGTTTTGCCCATTTCAAACGCACGTACTGGGCGGCCAGGCAGGCCATCAAGAAGCCGCGCCAGCCGTCGAGCAGGCCTAGCCGCAGCAGGTAAAAATTGAAGAAACGCGCGCCCGGCCGGAGCCACAGGTCGCTCCAGCGCGCGCGCCGGCCACGCGCATGCAGGCCCTCGGCCATGATCGTCGTGTAGTTGTCGATCGTGCGCAGGTGCTCCGAAATCGAGCGGTAGGGATAGTGCAGCAAATCCCCGCGCAACTCGCCGGGGTGCCCATCCAGTTCCACCCGATCGTGAGGGTTGTTGCCGCCCCACTTGCCGCGGCGGCGATCGAAAAGCCGCAGCTGCCGGTCGGGATACCAGGTGCCATGGCGGATCCAGCGGCCGAGGTAGTTGGAGCAACGCGGAAAGCGCCAGCCCGCGCGCTCGGGAAAGCCTTGCGCGCGCAACTCGAGGATCTCCCGGCGCAGGCGCTCGGAAACACGTTCGTCGCAATCGATGCAGAAGACCCAATCGTGCGTGGCCTGGCGGATTGCAAATTCCTTCTGCGCGACGTGCCCCGGCCAGTCGCGCTCGATCACGCGCGCGCCCATTTCAGCGGCGATCTCGCGCGTCTTGTCCTGCGAATGCGAATCGACGACGACGACTTCATCGCACCACGACACCGAGCGCAGGCAATCGGCGATGCGATCCTGCTCGTTCATGGAAATGATGCAGGCCGTGACTTTCGGGCCCTGCTGTTGTCTTTGGCTCATCGCCTTCTGGGGGCCGCGACCCTTCCGTCGGCCAGCACCCGACGATACAGGGCCTCGTAGGCCTGGACCATCGCGCCGGCGTGATAGCGAACTTTGATGCGCACGCGGCCGGCGGAGGCGAAGCGCGCGCGCAAGTCAGGATCGCGGATCAGGGTTTCGAGCGCACCTGCGAGGGCCGTGGGATCCTCGGGGCCCACCAACAAGCCGCTGACGCCCGATTCAACGACCTCCGCCAGGCCACCGACGGCACTCGCCACCACCGGGCAACTTGTGGCCATCGCCTCAAGGGCCGCCACGCCGAGACCCTCGCGGCGCGAGGGCATGGCGAACACGTCCGCGGCGTGCAAGAGATCGGCGACGTCGTCACGGCGGCCGAGGAATTTCAGCCCGCTGAG
>JAYUOR010000092.1:0-2093 GCA_043760765.1 Planctomycetota bacterium
GTCGGCCCTACTGTGGACGAACTCACCTGACCCGTACCGCCGTCACGTGCCTTTGCGCAGCACGACGGTCTTGATCGTGTTGAAGAGAATCGAGAGGTCGAACAGAAGGCTCTGGTTCTTGATGTAGAAAAGGTCGTACTGCAGTTTCTGCAGCGCGTCCTCGACCGTGTTGCCGTACGGATAGTTGATCTGCGCCCATCCGGTCAGGCCCGGTTTCACGATGTGGCGCTGCTCGTAGTAGGGGATCTGTTGCTTGAGCGACTCGACGAAGACACGCCGCTCCGGACGCGGTCCGACCAGCGACATGTCGCCGCCCAGGATGTTGAACAGTTGCGGCAACTCATCGAGGCGCGCCTTGCGGATGAATCGGCCGCAGCGCGTGATGCGCGGGTCGTTGTCCTTGGCCCAGACCGCGCCGGTGGTGGCTTCGGCGTCGGTGCGCATGCTGCGGAACTTGTAGAGCGTGAACTCGGAGTTGTCGAAGCCCACGCGATCCTGGCGAAACAGCGCCGGTCCGGGCGAATCGATTCGCACCGCGAGTGCCGTGGCCAGCATCACGGGCCAGGTCAAGCAGATCCCGGTCAGCGAAAAAACGACATCGACGACGCGCTTGGCGATGTCGGCCGCCGGACTGCGTGAAAAGCCGTCGTTGAAGATCAGGTACGAAGGCCGCAGGGCCTCGACCGCAATCTTGCCCGTGATCTGTTCGTAGAGCGCCTCGCGCTCCTTGACCTGGATGCCGGCCAGCCGGCAGCGCAGCAATTGATCCGTGGGCAGGTTGCCGCGCCGGTCCTGGAGCGCGACGACGACGATGTCGATCTCCATGCGTTTGACCAGTTCGAACAAGGGCTCGGAGAGCGGCAGCGACATCGACGTGTCGAGGGTCAGGAGTTAGGCGGCCGTCGACTGCTGAATCGTCACCGGCTCGAGCAGCAGCGCGCCGGTCTGCTGGATCTCGCGCATGGATCCGAATTGCGCAGCATGCGCCAGGCCGCCGTTTCCTCCTTCAGCCGGACCTTTGCCGACTTCCCTTGGCGTTTCACGATCCGTTCGTGGGCGGGGTTCGACTCCGTACCCGCCGGCTTCGGGGATCATCGCGACCACTTCGTGGCCCGAGTCGGAGTGCGTGAGCATCTCCGCCGCCAGCGATCTGCCCGCCTGCCCTGCGCCCAAAATCAGGACGCGCTCGTTGAAATTCCACCTGCGCAATGCAAAGTGAAACGCGTTGCGCCACAGGTAGAGCAGGCCAAAGCCGAGCAATTGCGTGAAGACCAGCGTCTGCGCCTTCTGCGAGTACGAAAGGCCCGGGAAGTCGAGCACGCGGCCCAGATTCCAGACGTGTGCGAGGCTGACTAGGCCGAGCGAAAGCAGGATCGCGCTGCCCGTGGAGCTGACGAATCGCGACGCGCGATCGAATCGCGACATCGAGATGCTGAAGTCGTAGAGCTCGTTGAAAGCGATCGCGACCTGGGCGATCAGGGCCAACAGGAACGCGGACAGGAGGCAGCGCCAAGCGCCGTCCTCGCGGTTCAAGCCATCCTTCGCGAGGTTGAGGATCACAGCCTCGGTCGGCTCCTTCAACATCAGGTGGGCCGTCATCCCAAGCCCCATGGCCAAGAACAACAGCAGCGTCTCGCTGAGCATCAGCAGCGCTCGCCGCATCGGCAAGTAGTGGCGCAGGACGCGGATCATGTTCTTCGGCCGCGAGCGCCGGGCTTCGCCGCTGACAGCGATCCGGTGTCTCTACGGGCGCTGCGCGCAAAGCGAGCAGCGCGACGGCAAGGAGCTGGAGTGGGCGCGATGCAGATCAAGGAGAAGGAGAATACGTACCGTCGACTGAGCGGGCCGCGCAAGGAGTCTAACAGGTGGGGAAGACGGCAGGTCTGCGCGAAGGGCCCACTTGCGCTTCGCGCTCATCGGCCGGCCGAGCCCCCCCGGTTGAGAGTCCGTGCGCTGCCCTGCGGTTCCAGGATGATTCGGAAAAAGATTCCGCCAAGCGCCTTCAGGGCAGCGGCCCCCGCAGATCCCGATGATGTCGGATCGTCGCTGCGCTTGCGCGCGGGCCGATCCAGACTTCCACTAGGTCAAGCCGC
>JAYUOR010000093.1:0-5200 GCA_043760765.1 Planctomycetota bacterium
CATCGATAATGCCTGTTGCTCGCACATGCCTTTTAGCGGTCTCGGCTGGCGATTCACCACATCCGACCTCACGCGGTTCTGGAGGCTAATGGCATTGACTCGTAGGGGAGGTGGGAATCTGGAGCAATTTGCTAAGGCCATAGCCGAAAAGGGGATGGACTCAATCGAGTGCCATTGGCACCCACCGAGCACGCATCACGGAAAGCCTTGTCACACGGGGTATATCTGTAGAGTCAGAGGTGTTTCCAACTCAGACGTTACTCTTATTGAAGTGCCATTGCCGCCAGAGGCCTGCGGATCACCACGTCCAGACAATTGGATACCTATCATCCCGCTGCCCGATTTAAGGGTGTTCAAGCAGCCGGTTGCTCCGCCCTTGGCAGATCCGGGGTGGAGTTGGGGGCGTAGTTGGAGAGGGCTGACAACTGGTGTCAGTCGAGCGGCGTCCACGGCGCTGCGAGGGATCAGGTACGCGGGGAATGCAACGCTTGAAGGCTTGGCAGGCGGAGCAGTTATTATAGGTGATGTGCTTCTCACTCCCTTCATTTTCGTGATGCCTCCTGTCTACGGCGATCCGAGTGGCGGTGGGCAAGACCCATACTTGGGAGCCGTCATGCTCCCGGGCGATTCCTTGGCGCCATGCGACCCACGACGATCTGTTCGTCCCGCAAACTGCTCGCAGGGGGGTGGTTTTGGTCCAGGGGTTTCAATCTCAATTTTGGGGCAGTGACAAATTTGAGGTCGGTTGAGTGCCAATCACGATTGTCGCAGCCCTCTGAAGCAAGCATGTGCGGTTCGAACCTCGCCAAGCCTGGCCGCGGCGGTTCGGCTCGGCCGATTATGGGCTACAAACGTTCTCCGCCCCAAAAGGATGTGCGCGATGCGAATGTTGGATGAGGATTCTAGGCGCCCGCTTAGGAATGTTGCTCTGTACCTAGATCCGAGCATTGCCCATGCGCTTATTAGGTACTTGCAGGAGTTGCTGGAAGATCCGGAAGCTCGGGAGCATCGCCACATCCTTGATCCTTCCGGGCGCTCAGCGTTGAGTTTTTCAATAATCACGCCAAAGAAGTTGAAGGAACTTGACACATGGACAGAGGCCGAACGTGATCTGCTTCAAGGGGAATGGGCGTTTTCTGGGTCGAACGACCCAAGCGGAACTGCACCCGAATCGAGGGGGCGCGAGGCGGCAATTGTGGTGCGTGCCTTGCCGATCGCTTTGCGCGGTATCGCGGAGGTTCCGCGCGTCGTTGCTGAGGACACCTCTGCACGAGAGCTTGAGAGCTTTCTGCGAGACAATGCGACCCATGATGTTGAAGTTGACAAGATGGTGAGGGCGCTAGTCGAGCGAGCGTTGGCCGACTGGCGGTCCAGAAAATGACTGAGTGGTAGCCTGTCCCTTGCCCTCCCGTAAACCCGTCCGCAGCTCCAACGCGGCAATTCCCAGGAGGATTCAGGTGTTTTGAGCCGAATCTGCTCGCGACTTCGGGCGTGTCAGGGGACGCAAACTTCGCTCATCGTCGATGCGAAGGTCCTGCCCGCCGCCCACCCACTCGCGACCCGTTCTCAACTCCTCGTCGCCCAATGTGGCTGTCAAAAGTACGCGTTCGGCAAACAGCACCTGGGGCGGAATTCGAGTCAGGCAAACCCGACGAGAATGCTACTCCGCGATCTTTGACGCGAGTCGCTCCACAACGCTCGCGCGGTGGGCTTCCACGAGCGGCATCCACTTCGCCTTCCATCCGACGGATAGGAAGTCCAAGCCCCTGATCATGCCGTCACGGTAGCACTCCGGGGGGGGATGGGGGCCGCGAAGCAGCCGTTTTCGCCGGTCGAAGCGTTCTGTGACAGCTCGGCGTATCAAGTCCACCTGTAGTTCGGCCAAGCTGGTCCACCCCCTGGTCGCGCAAGTTGCGCGCTCAGTTCGGGCAAGCTGGTCCAGCCCAGTTCGGCCATTCAGGTCCACCCTGGTTCGGCCAAGCTGGTCCACCTGACGGGTCAAAGTTCGGTCGGACTGCATCCGTTCATCACGCTTCCTGGCTCACCCCAGCCAAGGAGGATCGATGGGCGCTCGCAGGACCGACATGCACCGACTTCAGGAAGTAATCCGACTGCATCGACTCGGCGCGAGCGCGCGCCGAATTGCGCGGCAGCTCTCGATGGGCCGCGACACGATTCGCGGCTACATCGAGGTGCTGTCGAAGGCTGCGCTCTTGGACGGTCCCGTCGATGAGCTGCCCGAGCTCGATCGATTGCGCGCGCTGGTGATCGACAAGGGCGAAGCCAACGAAGCGCCGCAGCAGACCTCATCCGTCGCCGCCTTCAAGGATGAGATCGTGCGGTTGCGCGCGAAGGACGCCGGCCCGACATCGATCCACGATCACCTGCGGGTGAATCAGCCCGACTACGCGGGCAGCTTGTCGGCGATCAAACGACTGTGCCTGCGACTCGAGCGCGACGAAGGCCCCAAGGCCGTCGATGTCGCGATCCCAGTCGAGACGGCGGCCGGAGAAATCGCGCAGGTCGACTTCGGCTACGCCGGCAAACGCTACGACAAGCGGCGCGGCGTGCTGCGCAAGAGCTGGGTCTTCGTGATGACGCTTGGCTTCAGCCGCCGCATGTTTTGCGAATTGGTCTTCGACCAGAAGATCGAGACCTGGGTGCGCTTGCACGTAAGAGCCTTCGAGTACTTCGGCGGGGTGCCGAAGGTGATCGTGCCCGACAACTTGAAGGCCGCGGTGATTCGCGCGGCGTTCGCCGTCGACGACGATCCGGTGATCCAGCGCACGTACCGCGAGCTGGCGCGGCACTATTGCTTCCAGGTCGACCCGGCTCCGCCGCGCAGTCCAGAGAAGAAGGGAAAAGTCGAGATCAGCGTGCGCTACGTGAAGGGCAACTTCTTGTGCACGTGGGAGTCGGTCGACATCGATCAGGACAACGTGGCGCTGCGGCGCTGGCTGAAAGAGGTCGCCGATCAGCGCATTCATGGCACGACCAGCCGCCGCCCGATCGAACTTTTCGACGAAGCAGAGCGTGGCGCACTTCTCCCGCTACCCAACGGGCGCTTCGAACTGGTCGTGTGGAAGCAAGCGCGGGTCCACACCGACAGCCACGTGCAGATCGACGGTGCTTTCTACTCAGTCCCCTGGCGCTTCCTGCATCAAGAGCTCTGGGTGCGCTGCAGCGAGCACTCGATCTGGATTTATCACGAGGACGAGCTCGTGTGGACGCACGCACGTGTCGCGCGCGGAACACGCAGCATCGTGCACGAGCACTTGCCCGAGCATCGCCGCGACCTGCGCCATCGCAGCCGCGAACACTGGGTCCTTCGCGCAAGAAAGCTCGGCGCAGAAGTCGAGCGCCTGGTCGAGGCGGTTTTTGGCAGCGACGACGTGCTGCTCACGCTGCGTCGCGTGCAAGCGATCGTCACGCACCTCGAGACTTTTCCGGCGACGCGCGCCAACGCCGCGGCCAAGCGCGCGCTGCACTTCGAGTGCACCGACTACCGCGGCATCAAGAACATCCTGCGGCATGGCCTGGACCTGTTGCCTTTGCCGGAGAAGAGCACGCGAGCGTGGTCCGTGGGATCGCGCTTCGCACGCAAACCGACCGAATCCCTTTTCGCTCACACGGAGCAACTCAATGTCCATCACTGACGAACTGATTCCTGTCCTCAAGAAACTGCGCCTGTCGGGCGTACTCAAGACGCTCGACCTGCGTATGAAAGAAGCCGAAGGCGGCGAGATCTCTCACAACGACTTTCTCTTTCGCATTTGCTGCGACGAAGTGCAGCGCCGCGAGGTGAAGCAACTCGATCAGAGGCTGCGCAAGGCGAGCTTCGAGAGCACGAAGCGCCTCGAAGACTTCGAGTGGTCCTTCAATCCCAAGGTGCCCAAGCAACGCATCGTCGAGCTGGCGACCTGCCACTTCGTCGAGAAGCAGGAAAACTTGATCTTGATCGGGCCCGCCGGCGTCGGCAAGTCGCACTTGGCTCAGGCGATCGGCGAGCGCGCGTGCCGGGCAGGGCACTCGGTGGGCTACGTGTCGGCGCACAGGATGCTTTCGACGCTGCGCGCGTCGCGCGCCGACCAGAGCTATGACCGCAAACTGCTGCGCTTCACCTCGCCCGATCTCTTGATCATCGATGATCTGGGCCTACGCCCGCTCGAAGGCGAAGAGCCGATCGACCTCTACGAGGTGATCCGGCAGCGCTACGAGCGCGGCGCGATGATCGTCACGTCGAACCGCGCGCTCGAAGAGTGGTACCCGCTCTTCCTCGACGACTTGATGGCCTCGGCGGCGATGGACCGGCTGCTGCACCACAGCCACGTCGTCGTCATCGAGGGCCACTCGTACCGCAACCCACCGGGCGGCAGGAAAGCCGGCTGAATGCGCCAGGGCGCAGTCGCCGATCCATTGCGAGGACCTGTTTCGCTCGCGGAGCCCGGCGTCTTTGCAACGAAGGGTGGACCAGCTTGGCCGAACTGAGAGGGCAATTTTTCCAGCGCCCCCTCCACAGCTTTTCCAGGAGCAGCTGCGCGGGCTTTCCAGCACGGTCAGGCCACTTTTCCAGCAGCCATCAGGTGGACCAGCTTGGCCGAACTGAGGGTGGACTTGTTTGGCCGAACCTTGACAAGAAGAGGGCGACGACGTACTTTGTGAGGAAGTAGGGGCGGGCGGGGCGCGGCGCGATCGCCCGCGCCCGACGGTGTCGCCCGGTTGCAGCTGGTGCGCTTGTCAGAGGGGTCTAGCTAGAATGGGCGACCCATGTCTTCCGACGCCAGGAGAGCGGTGCTCGATTGGGACAAGGCGTTCCGTCTTCGTGAAGACGAAAACTGGAGCTTTGCCGCCATTGCGCGCGAATTCGGATGCGCCCAAAAGACGATCCGAGTGCGATTGATGGCTCTCGGCGCACATGGACGCCTGCAGGCCAGGAAGAGCAAGGCCGCTCGCCGATCGCAGGCTTCGTGAGTCTTGGAAGTACACGCTCGCCAAGTGCGAGAAGCTGAACCATCCCGGCTACGCCCGCAACGGCGGTGAGGGCGCCCGCGTTGCCGAAGAATGGAACGAGTTCGAGCCGTTCTACCAATGGGCCGTGGGCGCGGGCTATCGAGCAGGAATGTAGCTCCAGTACCGGGTGGGTACTTCACCCCCAAATCTAGTCGCCACCCTCCAGGAGTGGGCAGGGGCTACTTGCCAA
>JAYUOR010000094.1:0-5190 GCA_043760765.1 Planctomycetota bacterium
GGGCGGCCTTCTCATCCCATCTCCGTACTGGCGGGCCCCCTGTTTGGAATGTCCGCCCCGCGCGCTGCCCACACCGCATCGCCTACACGCCAAGCACGCGACACAGCGCCGCAAGATCCCCAACCACCCACGTCGGCGCATCCCCTACTCCAAGCGTCTCCCCCTCGCGGTTCACGAACGCCGTGCTCAATCCAAGCCCCTGAGCCGGCCTGACATCGTGGAACAAGCTGCAGCCCACGTGCAGCACGCGCGATTTCTCCAAACCCAATCGCTCCAGCGCCGCGTGCCAATGCCCTGGCCGCGGTTTGTACGAACGCAGCATCTCTGCAGTGACGAGCAATTCAAAGCGCACGTCGAGCAACGCGACCGAATTCTCCAGCGTCGAGGTGTCGACATTGGACAGGATCGCGAGGCGAAACTTCTTCTCCAGCCGCACCAACGCGTCGTGACTCTCCGCGAACGGCGGCCAGCTTTTCATGCTCGCCGCAAAATCGCGCGCCTCGCCGGCCCCAAGTTCGCGCGACTGTCTCGACGCTGCGCGACGCGCGGATTCGGCGAGCACCTCGGAGTACGGCCGATAATCGCCCTGGATCAGCTCGCGATCGATCGCGTCGCGATCGCGCACGAACTTCTCGACATCAATGCCCCCAAGACTCGGCGACGCGCGCGCCGCGCCCCGCACGCCGCCATACCAATCGATCAGCGTCCCATAGCAGTCGAAGGTCAGCGCATCGAAGGCTTCCACGGTCGCGTCGCTCACTGCGCCTTGGGCAGCCAGCCCTGCGCGCGAACCACATCCAGGATCTTGGCCGCGACGATTTCGTAGCCTTCGGGATTGGGGTGATAGCGATCGCCGCGCACGAACAGCGCCAAAGGCGGACTTGTCGAGTGCGCGCGCTCGCGAAACTCGTCGATCATGCTGACGAACGGAATGCCGCGCTCAACGCACAGACCGCGCAACCAGTCGACGGCGGACGTGTCGTACTGCTCCAGATAGACCTGGCTCTCATACGGAAAAAGGAACACGCAAAACTGCGCGTTCATCTCGCGCGCGGCGCCCGCCATCGCTTCCAAGTGCGCGATCTCGCGCACGACCCGATCTGGATTTAGCTTGCTCTGCTCCTTCACGGCGCTCGCCATCGCCTCCGCGGCGGCGAAATCGCGCTGGCGGTTCATCACGTAATACGTGGCGCGCAGATAACGGAACAACGCGGATCGCCCCAAGACCTCGCGCGTCTTGAAAGGAATCGCGGCGCGTAGATTGCCCTTGCCCAGGTGGACGGTCTCATCGACCGCCTTGGTCTGGTTGGGAAAGTCGTTGAGGTTGTAGCCGACGACGATCAGCTTCGGCTCGACCAGCGGGGAGCGGTCGATGATCGACTGCAGGTACTGGCGCGCGGAGTAACCGTTGACTCCGGCGTTGGCGACCATGGCGCGCTGCCCAGGCGGCAGCGCTTTCGCGATCATGCGTTCCAACTGGCGGGGCCAGCAGTCCGGTTCGTCGACGGATTTTCCGAATGTGCACGAATCGCCGACAGCGAGCACGCGGTATTCCTCGGCCGTCTTCTCGGGTTTGAACTCGCCGCCGCGCAATCCGTGCGAGTCGGTGCCGTACCACGACCCATCCCAGCGCCCGGCGAAGTTGAGCTTGTGGACATGCCCCATTCCCGGAACTTTGTCGTAGGGCTCGGAATCGAAGAAGGAGAACGGTCCGGGCTCGGCGAGTCGCGCGACGATTTCTGCGCTGCAGACGAGCGCGATCACCGATACGAGGGAGATCGCGAGCTTCTTGAGGATTCCCCGGAGTGTCATTCGCAAAGCATGGAACCAAGCAGCCGCGGCGGGATCAAGGGCTAATGGCCGCTCAGAACAGTTCCGCCGGGCCGTCGGGCCGCGTCACTCCCGCGATCTGCGGGTAGTGCTCGATCAAGGTGCGTGGAGCCTGGACCTTCGTGCCGGTCAACTGAGCAAGCAGTTCGAACGCATTGGCCATCGCCTTGCCTTCGAAGTGATTGTTCGTGACCACGAAGGTCTCGTCGTGCCCGCCCGCCAGTCGCCGGGCGCGTTCCGTCTGCTGAACGATCTCGGCGGGCGTGTACAAATAGTCGTACTTCTGGTCGCGGACGGCGTTGCGAGCGAACCAAGTCGATGAGTTGCGTCCGTGCAGGCGCAGATAACCGATCGGGCCTGGTGTCGGATGGTCGGCGGGCGGGTGATTCGCTGCTGCGGGCAAGTCGATCGCAGCGAGCGAACAGCAGAGCCGCCGAATGATGTCGAGGGCCGGCTCCTCGAACCACGAGCGATGGCGCAACTCGAGCACGAGCGGCACGCGCGCGAATCCGGCGCGCAGATCTTCAAGACGTTTCACGGATGCAGGTTCGAAACGAAAGCTGATCGGAAACTGAGCCAGCAGCGCCGATAATTTTCCGGCGCGCATCAACGGCTCGAGCCCGGCGTGGAACTCCCCCACCTGGCGCTCGAGTTGGTCAAGCGGCTCTTTGGAATGCGTGAACCCCTGGTGTAGCTTCGCTGTGAAACGGAACAGTGGATCGTGCGCGACGAGTTCCGCCCAACGCGCCGTGTGCGCGCTCTGCGGCAGCGCGTAGAAGCTCGAGTTGATCTCGACCAGCTTGACGAAACGCGCCAGGTGCGCGAGCGGATGGAAACCGCGCGGCTTGGGCCGTGGATAGACGATGCCCTCCCAATCGGCGTAGGACCAGCCGGCGGGACCGACGCGGATCACCAGTCCTCGCTCGCTCCGACGTGCGCGAAGGCGCGGCGCTCGCAGTCGAAGATGCGCTCGCGGATCAACTCTGTCGCGGACTCCATTTCGCTTTCCGTAACCTCGCGCGCAACCTGGATCGGTTCGCCGAAGACGAGCGCAACGCGCGCGAAAGGCTTGGGAATCGTGAAGGCGTCCCAACTCGACAAGTTCCATGCGCGATTGGCCACCATGCCCACCGGCACAACGGGAAAGCCGGTTGCGCGCGACATCCAGACCAAGCCGGGATTCATCGTGTGCCGCGGGCCGCGCGGGCCATCCGGCGTGATCGTCATGACGCCTCCGCCGCGAAGCTCCGAGAGCATTTCGCGCACTGCGCGGGCGCCGCCGCCACTGGAGGAACCGCGCACGACTCTGTAACCGAGCGCACGCAGCATACGCACAGTGATTTCGCCGTCACCGCTCGGACTCACCAGCACAGACCAGTTGCGCTTGCGTCCGAATGCGACTCCGACCAGCATGCGTCCGTGCCACGCCGCGAGCAGGCAACCGCGCGCCTTCGCGCCGACCGTCGCTGCGTCGGCCTGGCTGACCGGGCTCACGTTCTCGATTCCGAAGGCTTCGGTTTTCCAGGTCACCGAAAGCGCGCGCACGAGCAAAGGCCCGAAGGCTCGCATGAAGACGGCGGCGATAGCGCGCCGAATTTCGCGCTTGCGCCTACGAGAGATCCACGGCTTCTTGGTCACGCGCGGTGATTCTACGCGGTCCCGTACGGCGCCTGGCACTTTCAATGATTCGAGTACGAGTCGACGAAAGAGCCAGGCATCCGCGCTCCCATCGAGGCAGGTGTCTGTTTCACCGCGCGCATCGAGCTACCCCAAGGTAATGGAACGCTCTGAGGGGTAGCCAGGATTACGTGTCTCGAGCTTCTGGCTGCCCGACTCAGGGACTGACGATGTCGTCGCCGCCACCCTGCTGATCGATGCCATCGGGCCCCATCGACCATAGACGGTAGCGCGTGCCGCTATCGAGCAGGGAGTACTTGAAGCCGTGCCCCCAACCGTCGGTCGGCAGCGCGCCCTTGCCCAGGAAACCATCAGGATAGTTCTTCGTCGGCTTGATCAGCAGCTCGAGCGTCTGCGGGTACTTGCCTGCGTCCATCTGATACACGGCCACGGAGGTTGCCAAGTGACGCATGCCTTCGTTGGCCGCGAGGAGTTTTGCGTTGCCCGCGGGAGCCTTCTGCTCGGTCTTCGCGTCCTCGTCGCCCGATTCCATGCCCTCGTCGCCCTCGTCATCGGACTCCATGCCCTCGTCGCCCTCATCGGAGTCAGGGTTTCCGAGCTCCTCGGAGTCAGTGGACGACACTCCGGCGACAACACCGATGCCGATCAGACCCAACCACACTTCGGGTCCGAAGGACGACTCGTTGCGCTGATACACGCCGCCCGGAATCGATTTCGAGTAGTAGATCGTCGGCTTGTAGAAGTGCGTGAATACGCCCGGCTCAGGCAGCTTCGTGACATCGACGGGAACCATGCCCGTGCCCATCAGCCCGACAAGTCCGCGACCGCCTTCGTAGATGCCGTTGAGCAGCGCCGACCAATCCATGTAAGTAAAGGACGTCGCATCCGCCGGAGGAAGATGGCCCTCGGTCGCGATCAGGTGCGCGCCGGTCTCTTCACCGATCGCGCGCTTGATCTCCTTCTTGATGTGCGTCGAATTCAACGTGACGATCAGCCGATTCTTGACGATCGTGATCGACGGCGAGAAGGCGTTCATCAGCGGATTCATTCCCCCACCGCTTTCGTCCTGGCCGAAATTGAACGTCCACACGGGCGCGTCGCGATAGGGCTTCGAGGTCAGCTTGAACTCTTCGCCGACTTGCTCGCCGAGCATTGCCATCAGACCCTCGATGCCCTTCTGCATCGCAACCGGATCCTTGAGGTCAACGACCAAGGCCATGCCGGGGATGCTCGTGACACCCTTGAGCGGGAGCAGATACATCAGCACGCCTTTGCCTACGCTGCCAAAGATGTCCTTCTCGACGCTGAAGTTGTATTTCGCCTCGACCTCGGCCAGTTGCGCTTGCGCTGCTTCCGTTTCGCCCTCGTCCTTGGACAACTCTTGCTTGAGCGTCTTCCAGGCCAGCAGCCCGTCGATGCTGGCGAGGTAGACACCGATTGCATCCTCGGGCACGGCGGAGAGCAGGCCCTTGGGAACCGGCCCAAGACCGAGCGCGGCGGTAATCGTCTCGTTGGGTTGCGTGTACATCGTGGTGAGTTCGCTGATGAAGCGATCACCCACCAGCTGCATGCGCAGCGAAGCGTTGGGGAGCATTCCCTCCAACATGTCGAGCACTCCGGTGTCGCCGCCTTGCTCTTGCGCAAACTTGCGGAAGGACGGGGCGTAATCGGACAGGCGCAGCGTGCCCTGCACGATCGTCGCACCCGTCGGCGCACCGAAGT
>JAYUOR010000095.1:0-5174 GCA_043760765.1 Planctomycetota bacterium
GCAGTGCTCGCAGGCAGATCGGCTTGATTCATGGGTTCGTACGCTAGCATTCGACGCGGCCGAGAGCCCGAGTGCCATGATTCGATCGCCGGAGTCCCGCGCGAGCGGTTAGAGTCCGCGCCATGTCCCTAGCCCTGTTGTGTGCGGCCACGGTCCTATTGCAGGAAGCATTGCCCAAACTCACGCATGGCCCGCTGCGTGGAGCCTGCGATTCGACGAGCATGGATTTCTGGGCACGCGCGTCGCGGCCTGGGGAGTACACGCTCGGACTCTGTACCCATGACGAGTTGAGTGAAGTCTTTCCGACACCCGTGGTCAACACGGCGACGGTCGAGAACGATCTCACCCTGCACTGGCGCATCGAAGGACTGAAAGCCGGCACCGAATATCTCGGCATCCGGGTTCGCGCCTTGGGGACCGAGGTGTGGCTTGACCATTCGGCGATTTTCCGGACCAGTGCGGGCGATACCAGTCCCAAGGCGAGCCTGATCTTCGGCTCGTGCTGCGAAGAGCACCTGCTCCCCGATCAGCCGATCTGGAAAGCGATGCAGCTCGTCGGCCCGGACGCGCTCGTCCTGCTCGGCGACACTCCGTACATCAACAGCACCGAACTCGAAGTCCAACGCAAGAGCTATCGCGAGTTCTTCGAGTTCGAGCCGGTGCGCTCCACGCTGTACCGCACGGCCTGCTACTTCACCTGGGACGATCACGACTACGCCTGGAACGACCAATTCGGCCTGGTCAAGGGCCGTGAAAATTCACGGCGAGCGTACCTTGAGTACCACGCGTCGCAGGAACTCGGCAGCGGAGACGAAGGCATTTTTCAATCCTTCCGCAGCGGGCCGGTCGAAGTCTTCCTGCTCGACACGCGCTGGTTCGCGGACATCAAAAAATCGCCGCTCGCGCTCGGCAAGCGATCGCTGCTCGGCGCGAAGCAGATCGCCTGGCTGCAAAAAGGACTTGCCGCCTCGACCGCTGACTTCAAAGTACTCGCCTGCGGCATGGTCTGGAACGACGCAGTGCGGCCGGGAAAGAAGGACTGCTGGGGCAACTGGATCGACGAGCGCGACGCACTCTTGCGCTGGATCGGCGAAAAGAAAATCAGCGGCGTCGTGCTGGTCGGCGGCGACATCCATCGCTCGCGCGTCAGCTTGCATCCGTGGAAAGCGCTGGCGGGTTACGACGTGCCGGAATTCATCAGCTCGCCGATCGCCCAGTCGGTCATCGAAGCCGCCAAAGTCGACGCGCCGGGTCTGCTGTTCGACGTCGGCGCGCCGGCGTCGTTCCTGTGGGTCGAGGCCGGCCGCGAGAAGAGCGGCGCACAGCTGCGCGGTCACATCATGGACGGCGCGGGCAAGGAACTTTTCGCGAAGACGTTCACGCTCGCGGAACTGTCGCCCGCAGCAGGCAAGTGACGCGTTTCGCAATCAACTAGTTCACCACTCGACGACTAGATCACGACACATGAGCAAGGCACGTCTGGAAGCTTTCAGCGACGGCGTGATCGCGATCATCATCACGATCATGGTCCTGGAATTGAAAGTCCCCCACGGCCACGAGTGGATCGACCTCGCGCCGCTCTTGCCCGTGTTCCTGAGCTACCTGCTTAGCTTCGTCTTCGTCGGCATCTACTGGAACAACCACCATCACATGCTGCACGCCGCCTCGCGCGTCAACGGCAAGGTGCTGTGGGCCAATCTGCATCTCTTGTTCTGGTTGTCGTTGATCCCCTTCGTCAGCGGTTGGATGGGCGAAAACCATCTGGCGCCGATACCCGTCGCGCTCCACGGGGTTGACCTGCTGATGAGCGGCTTGGCCTATTTCATCCTCTCGCGCACGCTGATCAGCCTCGAAGGAGCAGGCTCGAAGCTGGCGATCGCGCTGGGAAAAGACCACAAGGGCGTGATTTCGCTCGCGATCTACGCGGCGGCGATTCCGCTGGCTTTCTTGAATCCGTGGATCGCCTGCGCCTCCTATGTACTGGTCGCCTTGATCTGGCTCGTGCCCGATTCCCGCATCGAGCGCGGGCTGGCACAGTGATGCCCGTGCGTGCGATGCGCGGTCCGCAGACTTGATGTCGGCTCCCAAGACACTCTTCGCGTTCTTCGAACGCGCTGCCGCGCTCCATCCGGATTCGATTGCGATCGATCTGCCGCCGGCGCATTCACGCCGCACGCGCGCGACGATCAGCTACGCACAGCTGCGCCGGCAAGTCGCCGCGCTGGCCGCGCATTTGCGCACAGTTGCACGTGCCGATGCGATCATCGCGATTCTACTGCCGCGCGATTCGCACAGGCTCTACGTCGCCCAACTCGCCGTGCTCGAGAGCGGCGCCGCGTACACCTGCATCGATCCTTCGTTTCCCGACGAACGGCTGCGCTTCATCCTCGAGGACTGTAACGCTGTCCTGCTGCTGACGGACGCTGCGGGCGCCAAACGGAGCGTGGCGGCGGGATTCGACTCTGCGCGCGTGCGCGACGTCGAGTCGCTGATCGCGAAGTCCGCGGCCGGCGGCGATCACGCGGAGAACGCGCGCGCGATCGCGCCTAATGATCTGGCCTACGTGATCTACACGTCGGGCACCAGCGGTCGGCCCAAGGGTGTGTTGATCGAACAGCACAGCATCGCGAACCTGGTCGCCTCGGACTTGGAGTGTTTCGCACTGACTCCAGCGGATCGCGTCGTACAGGGTTCGTCGCCCGCCTACGATTCGTCGATCGAGGAGAGCTGGCTTGCGTTCGCCGCGGGTGCGACGTTGCTGGTCATGGACGAAGAAACGGCGCGCTCGGGCCCGGACCTCGTCGCTTGGCTGCGCAGCGAACGTGCAACGGTCTTCTGCCCTCCGCCCACGCTGCTGCGCGCGACAGGCTGCGAGGATCCAGCGTCGGCACTGCCCGAACTTCGGCTGCTCTATGTCGGTGGCGAAGCCCTGCCGCTCGACCTCGCTGAGCGTTGGTCGCATGGCCGGCACTTGGAGAATGGTTACGGGCCGACCGAGTGCACCGTGACTTCGGTGCGCGGGCCATTCCGATCCGGCGGTCCGGTGACGATCGGCCGCGCGGTGAGCGGGATTGGCGCGCACGTGCTCGATGAAGATTCGGAAGAATGCGGCGCGGGCGAGCCTGGCGAGTTGTGCATGTCCGGCGCCGGATTGGCGCGCGGATATCTGCATCGGCCCGAACTCGAGGCGGAAAAATTTCCGCTGCATCCGCGGCTTGGACGTATCTATCGCACCGGCGATCTGGCGCGACGATTGCCGAACGGCGAGCTCGAATGCCTCGGGCGCATCGACAGCCAGGTCAAGTTGCGCGGCCATCGCATCGAACTCGAGGACGTCGATTCGCATCTCGCGCGGTGTCCCGGCGTTCGTTCCGCGGCGAGCCGCGTGCAGGGCGACGGCGCGGGCCAGATCCTGGTTGCCTGCCTGGTCGCGGAACGCGCCGACGCTCCGCCGCGCGTCGAGGACATCAGGGCGGCGCTGCGCCGCTCGCTTCCCGAATCGATGACGCCAAGCCGCATCGTCTTCGTGGACGCGCTGCCGACCAGCACGGGCGGAAAGCTCGATCGCGCGGCGCTGCCCTTCGTCGATGCGCCGGCGCACGATCGCTCGGGCCCCGTGGTCCTGGCCCGCGACCCGCTCGAACGTGCGATCGCGGACACGTTTCGCGCCACGCTCGAGATCGAGAAGGACGTCGACGTCGACGCCGATTTCTTCGATGACCTCGGCGGAAATTCCCTGCGCGCCGCCATGACCATCTCGCGATTGCGCAACGATCCAACGACCGATTCGCTCGCGGTGCGCGATTTGTACGACGCACGAAGCGTCTCGCGATTGGCGGAGCGCGCGCGCGCCGCGAAACCCGTCGACGACGCGCCGCTGTGCGAACTGCCGCGCGCACCCGGACGGCCTGGCCCCGTGGCCGTGATTCAGGGGCTGTGGCTCGCTGCGCACCTGATGGTCGCGTCGCTTGGCCTCTACGTCGCAGTCTTCGAGCTGACGCCATTTCTGTTCGAATCCCTGGGCGCACTTTGGCTCTCGATCCTCGCTCCGCTCGCAGCGCCGATCGTTTTTTCGCTCTACGTCTCCTCCACGCTGCGCTGGGCCGTGTTCGTCAAGGAACGGCTCATCGGTCACTATGTGAGGACGCGCGCGCCGGTATGGGGCAGTTTCTTTCTGCGCAACTGGATCGTGCAACAGGCCGTGCGCAGCGTTCCTTCGAGACTGTTGCAAGGCACCGAATTCCAGCTCGCGGCGTTGCGCAAACTCGGCGCGACGATCGGCGAGCGTGTGCACCTGCACCGTGGCGTCGATTTGCTGGAAGGCGGTTGGGATCTGCTGACGATCGGCGACGACGTCGCGATCGCGCAGGACGCGACGCTGCGCCTCGTTGAACTCGACAACGGCGAAATTCGCGTTGGGCCGGTCACGCTGGGAGCCGGAGCCTCGCTGGAAACTCGCTCGGACGTCGCGCAAGGTTGCTGCCTCGAACGCGACGCGCAATTGTCGGCTTCTTCGGCACTTTCGCCAGGCCTGCACATCGCGGCCGGCGAGCGCTGGGACGGCGTGCCCGCCGCGCGACAAGGCCCCTCGCACGGGACGCCCCGACCACAGGATCCGCGCGCGCTCTCGCCGTACGCGCACGCCACGTCGCTCGTCCTCGCCCGTTTGGCTGTCAGCCTCGTGGTCGCCTATCTGCCGGCGGTCCTGCTGGCAGTCGTTGCGCTGGCCCTTGCCGGCATCGACAGCGCGACCGTCGCACGCTGGCTGCTCGAGCCTACTCTCGATGCCGCGATCTTCTGGCCCGCCGTCGCGCTGCTCAGCGCAGACGTTTTCATTTCGCTGATCCTGCGCGCTGCAGTGTGCCGTGCGCTCGGCCGAATTTCCCCGCGAACAGTTCCGATTCGCAGTGCGGCCTTCGTGCGCGCGACACTGAAGACCGAACTAGTCGATGCGGCGAGCTACTGGCTCAGCGGCACGCTGTTCTGGCCCGTCTGGCTGCGCGCGGCGGGCATGCGCATCGGCAAGGGTTGCGAGATCAGCACGATCATTGATGTCGTGCCCGAACTGATCGAAATCAAGCAGGAGAGCTTCCTGGCCGACGGCATTTACCTCGGCGGCGCGCGACTCGATCGCGGTTTTGCGACGTTCGCCCACACATCCTTGGGCCGCGACA
>JAYUOR010000096.1:0-5171 GCA_043760765.1 Planctomycetota bacterium
ACCTTGCGGCCCTGTTCGACGACGAGTGCACGCAGCAGCTCGCGCAACTGGAGCAACTTCGGGCTGCAGAGACTTCCCAGCAGCGCCGGATTCGGCCGCGCGAGACTCCCGATCGCAGGCCACACGGATTCGAAGCGCAATTGCCCGATCCCGTTGGCGATGATGCGTTGCGTCGTCAGCATCTGCATCAGACGCAGAAACTCGGGCTGCGTCAGCGGGCGTCGCATCGCGGTCTGCATCAGGATCATGATCGGGCGCTGCAGCGCGTCGTGCTCGTCGCGTTGCTCCGGCGTCAAATCGACCGGGACGAGCGTGTCGGTCCGCGGCGGGAGTTGCGTCAGGACTTCGCTGCGCAAGCGGCGCAGGAATCGCGGAGCCAGACGTTCTCGCAGTGTGTCGAGGTTGCGAGCTCCCACGATTTCCCGCGATCCGTCGGCAAAAACGCCATGCCACGGCACGAGCCGCCACTTCGGTTCCAGCGCGTGATCGTCGACCCAATCGAAGATCGAAGCCAATTCGTCGATGCGATTTTCCATCGGCGTGCCGGTCAGGACGAGCCGGTACTCCGGCCGCAAGGCCTTGACGCAGATCGCGGTCTTCGTCGCCCAATTCTTGATGCGCTGCGCCTCGTCGAGCACGACAAGTTCCGCCTGCCAGGCCTGTACCAGCTCGAGGTCGCGAATCACTTGCTCGTAGTTGACGATCAAGAACCCACTGCGCGTCGAGCGCCAGAGTTTCGCGCGCTCGTCGGGCTGACCCTCGAGGACGCATACCGGCGCATCGGTCCAGGCCTGCCACTCGCGCAGCCATTGACTCTTCAGGCTGGCGGGCACGACGAGCAGCCCGCGGCGCAACTGTTTGGTTTCCCACAGCGCATGACAGCAAGCGATTGCCTGCGCCGTCTTTCCCAACCCCATGTCGTCGGCGAGCAGCAGTCGGCCGCTCGACAGGAATCGTTCGACCCCCGTGATCTGGTACGGGTAGAGCTTGCGCTTCAGCGAGCGCAGCGCGCCGCGAGCGCGGCTTGCACTTGCTCGAGTCGCGAGCATTTGGCTCAGGAGCTGGAGTTCTTCCTGGCAGAGTTTTTTCAATGCGGGATCCAGTGCCACGCCGCCCTTCTCGAGCTTCAAGAGAGTTTCGACAAGCGCTCGGCGCTGCTTCGGATCGTCGCTCGCCACGCTCTTCAGGGTCGCTCCGCCGCGCACATCCCTCGCGAACCAGCGCTTCAGGCAGGCCGTCGACGTTTCGGCGAGCTTGCGATCCGAGGTGCCGCGCTCGAATCGAACGCGCTCGAGCCAATCACCCGACCCGCGCAGCGGCCGGATCGCATCCCATTCCAGCCGGTGTCCGACGCGAGCGGGCACAGGCAGTTGATCTCCCTGGGCCTTTCGACGCCGATGGACATCGTCGAGCACGACGAGGACATGCTTGCACAGGCCTAGTGAGCCGCGTAGGAAGTCAGGGCAATCGCAGCTCGCCTTCACGCGCGGTCCGAGCTCCTCGAGCATGCTGCGCCAGCCCCTCGTCGCTCCTCGCGCCCGCCGCGTCGAGTACAAGCCGAATGCGGTTCCACCGGCGGGTCGATCGGCGACGCGAAGTCCATCGCGCTCGGCGAATGCAAGTCGCCGCAGAAGCGCCTCCATCGCGGCGCGCTGGACCGGCCAGCCACCCTCGCGATAGGCATGCAAGATGTGCTCGGCGAGCAGCGCGCCGGGAATTCGCTTCGTCTTGCCGTGCGCGAGATCGAGCAGGGCCCGACGCGCTTCCTGGTCTTCGATGGTGGAAGCGGGGGAGTCGTGAAGAAGAGGTTCGCCTTGAGTGATCATGATCGTGTTTTCCTGCGCCTGCGCGCCGCGCGGGGGCGAGAGTTGTATCCTACGGCCCCCCCGCGCGCGCTTAGGAGCGTGCAGCTCGAGACCGCAGCCAGAGTGCCCCGCGCAACAAGGCCGGCGCTCTCTGCCGGACACCTCGACGTTGCATGGCCCGAGCACTCCCCTATCGCGCGGCTCTGACGGCCATGCGCACTGCTTCGCACGACGGGCAGAGGCCCCGGCCATTGCGCGAGAATGCGACCAGGTCGTCGCGTCCACAGCCTGGGCAATGCACGTGCGCGAAATCGTGGGCGCAGAATGCCGCTTCCATCGCGACTGACGCAGGGTGCCACGCGCGGTCCCCTGACCGGCACAAGACAAGTCACTCCTTACTGCTGGCAATTGGGGAGCGGCCCCTCGCAGAGCTCGCTCAAGCCAATTGCGCCAGCAACGTGCGCGCCGGCACGACTTGCGGCTTCTCGCGGGCAAAACAATTCGCCTGGACGTAGGGCATCTCGACCACCGCTTGGAACGCATGCTTGGCGCCGGTTTGGCGCTGGTGGTGCGCGAGCGTCGGGCTGAGCGTCTCTTCGCCAAGTTTCGCCTCCACCAGGAACCAGGGGCGCTTGTCCTGCGTCACGAGGAAGTCGACCTCGCGCCCTTCCTTGTCGCGCAAATAGTAAAGCTCGAAGCTTCCCAGTCCGCGGTCGGTCCAGGACTGCACGGCGGCCTTCAAGTGAACGGCGATGAACGTCTCCGCGCGCGCACCCGGATCGTGCGCGAGCGACCAGTCGCCGACGTACCACTTGGGCTCCTTGCGCAGCGAGCGCGCCACGTTCTTGTGCCACGGACGCACGAGGAACCCATGGTGGAGCGCGCACAGAGTCGCGATCCAACGTCGCAACGTATCCACGGAGACTCGCACTTCATTGGCCAGGTTCGAATACGAGATCGCGGCGCCCGAGCGCTCCGCGAGCAAGTTCACCAGGACCTCGAGCTGATCGAGTTCGCGGATGCCGGTCAGATCACGCACGTCCTCACGCACGAGTTGCTGAGCGCGCAGCGTCTGCCAGCGATTCGAGAAGCGTGTGTTGTCGCGAACGAAAGGCTCGGGAAATCCTCCGCGCTGCCAGAGCCTTTCGAAACGCGCGTCGGCAGTCGAGTGCGGCTCACGGATCGGTGCCTCGGCCGGCCGCGGGTCGAGCAGTTCGCCCAGGCAGAGCGGATGCATGTGGTAGAGCATGTAGCGCCCCATCAAGCTGTCTCCACCGCGCCGATAGACGTCGAGACGTGAACTGCCTGTGACCACGATCCGCAGCGACTCGCCCCAGGTGTCGAAGAGCCCCTTGAGGAAAGTCTTCCAACGCGGGTAGCGGTGAAGTTCGTCGAAGACGACCACAGGCTTGACGGCGCGCAATTTTTCCAGCCCAAGACGCCGCGCAATCTCTTGCGGGCCGGCGACGATCGCTTTGCGGTGGTCGGAGTCATCCCAGTTGAAGTAGGCTCCGCTGTCGGCGAGCGCGCGGCAGACCGTTGTCTTGCCCACCTGCCGTGGCCCGGCAACGAAGGCCATCTGGCGCAGGTTGGCGAGATGTTCGCGCAGGACGTGCTCCATCGCGCGGGGCAGAAACGGGCCGACCATTTGACGGGCTATCGTAGAATGGTCGCGACCAACTTACGACTCTACGTCGAATGGTCGGCCGCGGGACTTGGCGGCGGAGGAGGCACTGCGCGCCTTCCCAGGGCTTGCCGACCTGCGTTTTTGCCCCCGCGACTGGCCCGCATGGCTGTGCACGATGCGCGCTAGGGCGGACTCCGCCCGGACTTGTGGCGGTCAGCCCGGGCCCGACTCGAGGATCCACCCAAGTCGAGGCGGGGCCCACCTCTAGCGCGAATCAGGAACAGCCATGCGGGCCAGTCTCCTGACCACATCCATGGGAGCCGCGGGCGATTCGCAGCGCAGCCCGGCCTGACATTCACCGAGGCCAAACCAGCTCCCGACGTGGCGGGACCGTCAGCCGGGCAGGCCAAGGGCGTCAGTTACAATTCGCTGGGCTATGCTTCCAAGCCGGAGTCAGCGTCCAGCCCTGCTGTGCCGATAGGGGAGCTGAACCTTGGTCCCGGCCCCACACGATTCTTCCGTGCGCGGTAGAGTGTGGCGCCCGGCCCCGGCGCTCCATCCTCGATCCGCATCCTGACCGCCCCATGATCCAGCGCCAGAAGCGCCGTCTTGTCCTCTTCCTGCCGCATCGCGCCGACCCTGCCCAGGGTGTGCGTGTGTCGGCGGATTTGACGCCGCTGGAGCTGCTGCAGATCGCCGCGATCCCCGACCGCGAAGGCTACGAGGTCGTGCTCATCGACGCGATGATCCACGACGACTACGAGAAGCGCATCCTCGAAAGTTGCGACGGTGCGCTGCTCTTCGCCAGCTCCTGCATCCTGGGCTACCAGATCACGCACGGCGCCGAAGTGGCGCGCATGGTGCGCGAGCGCTTCCCCAAGCTCCCGATCATCTGGGGCGGCTGGTTCCCGAGCGTGATGCCGGAGCTCTACCTCAAGTCGAACATCGCCGACGCGGTGGGCATAGGTCAGGGCGAGATCACTTTCTGGGAAGTCGTGCAGGCGCTCGATAGCGGCGTCGACCTGGCCACGGTGCCCGGCCTCGCCATTTGGCGCGACGGCCGCATGGTCATGACCGCGCACCGCACGATCGTCGGCTTCGATCAGATCCCCGACGTGCCCTGGCATCTGCTCGAGTTCGAACGCTACGTCGAACGCCAGAACAACACCGGGCGCATGAAAGTGCGCCACCGCTATCCCGACCCGTGGGGCATGCCGGTCACGCAGCAGATGCGCGGCTTCAGTTACTACTCGAGCTACGGGTGCCCGGAACCTTGCACGTTCTGCTGCTCGCCGATGGTCACCGAGCGGCGCTGGAAGGCGATCCCGGGCAAACAACTCTCCGAGCGCGTGCTGGCCGTGCACGATCGCTTCAAGTTCAACGTGTTGCGCTTCCAGGACGCGAACTTCGGCGTCGCCGAAAAGCGCTCCAACGAGTTCTGCACCGAGCTGATCAACGCCGGCTCGCCGTTCTGGTGGAACGCGACCTACGAGATCGAGACCATCGCGCGCTACAAGGACGCCTCGATGGACCTGGTGGCCGCGGCCAAGATGCACATGGCTGCGCTCGGCGCGGAAGCGGGTTCGAAGGCCCAGCAGGATCGCATCAAGAAGCAGATCGCGATCCCCGACATCGAAATCGCGCTGACGAAGTTGTTCTCGCGCGGCATCCAATCGGGTTGCTCGTGGATCATCGGGTATCCGGGCGAGTCGCGGGAGTCGATGCTCGAGACGATTCGG
>JAYUOR010000097.1:0-5150 GCA_043760765.1 Planctomycetota bacterium
GACATGGTCGGCAAGTGGATCGAAAAGCTCTTGCCGCTGCGCTAGCCGCGGCGCGTGCCGTGAGTCGGGAGTTCGGTTCGGGCAGTTTCTCTCTGTGTCTCTGCGGTTGTTCCTTCTGGGTCTGCGCGGTTCCTTCAGGAAATTACCGCAGAGACACGCAGGACGCAGAGTGCACTCAAAGGCGCCCGTTAGAACACGCTGAAGAGCACCGACGTGAACGCGGTGATCGGTGCCGATTCGCGGTACTCCTCGAGCCCGCGCGTAACGGTCTCGAGCGCCTTTTGGATCTGAACGTAGAGTCCGTCGTCCATGATCAACTTGCCGACGCTGCCTTTGGCGTTGCGGATCGCGTCGCTGGCGACGGAGAGATCGTCGGCGACCTTGGCGAGCTTGTCGTAGACCTCGTTGTTCGTGAACAGCTTGCCAATCGTGCCGTCGCCGCGGCGCACCGAAGCGATGATCTCTTTCAGATCATCTGCCATCGTCGGGTCGACGACCAATCGGCCGAGCGTACCTTCACCGTTGTTGATCTTGTCCGCGATGCCACGGATCGATTCGACCGCCTTGGCGACGTCGTCGGACAATTTTTCGTCCTTGATCAGACGGCCGAGTGTGCCCTTGCCTTCCTTCAGGTCCTTGGAGACCGACTGAAAGTCGTCGGTGATCGCGGCCAGCCGATCGCCGATCTCGCCCAGTTTCTTGGCCAGGTCCTCGTCGGTGAACAGTCGCCCGACAGCGCCCTTGCCCGCGCGCACGTCGTCGGTGAGCACGGCGAGGTTGTCGGCCGTCCTCTGGAATTTCGCGACTCCGTCCTTGAGCGTGTTGCCGAGTTCCTCGTCGTGCAGCAGCCGGCCGAACGTGCCCTTGCCGGCCTTCAGATCGGCGACGACTTCATCGAGGTTGGTCACGATGCGCGACACGCTGGCGCGATTCTCCTCGACCAGGTCGCCGATCGCCGCGAGTGCGTTGCGCGTGACCGAACCGGCCAGTGGAATATCACTCGCCACCGCCGCAGCGTCGGCCAGACCCGGGTCGATCAGCACGATCTTGCCGCCGAGCAATGTCGAGTCCTGGATCGCGATCGTGAAGCCCTCACGCAGCTCGAGAACCGAATCCATCTTCAGCGTCACGGTGATGCGGCGATCGAGCTTCGCCGTCGGGTCGAAGACGATGCTCTTGACGCGGCCTTGGCGCAGGCCCGCCACCTGGACGGAGTCTCCGGTGCGCAGTCCCGAGGCGTTGGGGAAGTACACGACGACCGCGTGCTGCTTCTTGAACAACGAGAAGTCGGTCATGAACAGCGTGTAGTAGCCGAGGATCCCGAGCACGATCACGAAGAACGCGCCGAGCAGCATGGGGCGGGTGGAATTCACGGGGTCTCCTAATCGAGTCGATCGCCGAGGAAGCGCACCAGGCGCGCTTCCTGTGACGTCAAGAACTCAGTGGGTGTGGAAACGAAGTTGAGCACGCCGTTGTCGAGCAGACCGACGCGGTCAGCGACGGTCTTGACGCAGCCGATGTGGTGCGTGACGACAAGTTGGGTCACATTGAGCCGGTCGCCGAGTTCGCGGATCAGGTGGTTGATCGACGACGAGATTTCCGGATCGAGACCGGCGGTCGGCTCGTCGTAGAGCACGATCTCGGGGTCGGTGATCAACGCGCGCGCCAGGCCGACGCGCTTCTTCATGCCGCCGGAGAGTTCGCTGGGCAGTTTCTCGAACGCATCGGGAACCTGCACGAGTTCGAGCTTGGCGCGCACACGCTCGACGATTTCCTTGTCGGGCATCGACGTTGTCTCACGCAGCGGCAGCGCCACGTTGTCGCCCGCCGACAACCAGTTGAGCAGCGCGGCTTCCTGGAACACGTAGCCCATGCGCGAGCGCAGCTCGCGCAGGTCCGGTTTCGTGATCGTCGACATGTCATTGCCGTCGACGAAAACCTTGCCCTGGTCGGGTTGCATCAATCCGATCACGTGCCGTAGCGTCACCGACTTGCCGCAACCCGACGGACCCATGATGCAGAAGGTTTCGCCCTTCATGACTTCGAGGTTGAGCCCACGCAGGACTTGGCGCTTGCCGAAGGCTTTGTGGACGTCGATGTAGCGCAGCAGCGCCGTGCTCGGATCCGCGGTACTCACGACTGGAAGAACATCCACGACAGGAAGTAGTTGGCGATGATGATCGCGATGATCGAGTCGCGCACGGCCTTGCGCGTCGCGCTGCCGACGCCCATCGCGCCACTGGTCGCGCGCAGGCCCGCCGCGCAGGAGATGATCGCCACGATCACGCCGAAGATCAGCGCCTTGAACAATCCGGAGTAGACGTCCTTGGGCAGATCGAGGAAGAAGTTCGTGCCCTGCAGCGAGTCGATGGCCGAGTCGTAGTACAGGGACAGGCCGACGTTGAGTTGGCTCTCGGCGATGAAACCGCCTCCGACCACGCCGATCATGTCGCACAAGATCGTCAGCAGCGGAGTCATGACGGCGAGGCCGATCACGCGCGGCACGACCAGGTAGCGCAGGCGGTCGATCGACATCACCTCGAGCGCGGTGAGTTCTTCGCTGACCGCCATCGTGCCTAGTTCGGCCGCGATCGCGCTGCCGACGGTCGCGGCGACGATCGTCGAGGTGATGAATGGTCCCATCTCGCGGCACATCGACAGCGCGACGATCGTCCCGATCTGATCCTGCTGACCGAAGTTCTGGAGCTCCAGGCCGGTCTGCAGCGACACGATCATGCCGATGAACAGGCCGACCAGCAGCACCACGTGCGTGACGCGGATCCCGGCCTGGTAGAACTGCTCGATCACCAGCTCGCGGCGCGAGAACATCCCGCCAAGGCGCACGAAGACTTGCCAGGAAAGGTCGAGGTGGTAGCCGACGTCCTCCAGGAATTCGCGGATCAACTTCCACATGGCGCAGCGGAGTCTGTTCAACCGCGCGAGCGGATGCCAGACCCCGAGCAAGGGGCGCTGGTTGTGATCACGGTTTGGAGGCCTCGTTCGATTGCATCGGCCAGCCCGGACCGGGGAACGCCGGTGCCATCAGGTCGGGCAAGAATCCGTCGCGCTCTGGGTAGTTGCGCCAGCGCAACAGCCCGAACAGGATCGAATGCTCCACCTGGAGCTCTGCTCCTGCGCGAAAGGCGCGCCGCGACCAGAGGAACGAGAGATAGGTGCGGTCCTCGGTTTCGTCGATCTCGCGACGGTAGAGGTTGCCCCAGCTGCGGATGCTCACGCGCGAACCGTCGACCTCGCGAGTGATCAACTCGTAGACCCAGGCGTAGTGATCGTCGATCTCCGGCATGTGCCAGAGCGGATTGAGCGCCGGGAAGGCGAAGCGCCCCTTTTCGCCCTCCTTGAAGTTCTGGAACAGCGGCCAGAGCTTGGTCCACGAAGTTTCGACGCCCTGCTTGTCCTTCTTCTCCCAGTACTGCCAGAGCGGGACCACGTAATTTCCCTTGCCAGTGCCGAGCAGGTCCTCGCTCTCCCGCCAGTTGATCAGCGGAAAGAGGATGTAGTGGCTCTTCAGGCCATCGCCTTCGTAGCTGGACCAGAACGGCCAGACCCGCGAGCGCCGCGGGCCGTCGGGGTTCTTGCTGCCCGGGCGCTGGAAGCGGACCAGCGGCCAGGGGCCGTCCCAAGACCAGAAGCCGGTCTCGGGGTTGCTCGCCCAACCGAAAAACGGCCAGAGAACGGTCTCGGCGTGGTAGCTGCCACGCTCTTCGTGTCCGACCAGCGGCCAGAGCATCCAGCGCGTCTCAGGGCTCGGCGTGTCCAGAAAGTTCTTGCCCCATTGGAAGAACGGCCAAAGGAAGAACTTGCGGTCGAAGCGTCCCGACTGCCGCAGGCGTCCGAACAAGGGCCAGATCCGGTAGCTCGTCCCGCGCGGGCCATAGGTCCAATTGAAAATCGGCCACAGGAAACTGATCGAATTCTGCCCGTCTCTGACCGTGCGCAGGTAAAGCGGGAAGAGCGCGAACTCGACGCGATCGAAGGTCAGGAAGTTTTCGAGCACGCCGCCGAAAGGGAAGATGGCGCGCGTGACTCGATCGGTCTTGTCCTCGGCCCAATACGTCAGCGGGAGCGTGACTAGGTTCCATTTCGCATGGCCCTGTGCGTCAATCGTGCGCTCGAAGCGCAGGATCGGCAGCAGACGCCACATGTATTCGAAGGCGCGCACGCGGCGTGTGCCCAGCGGGACGAGGAAGCCTGCATCGCGATCGCCGTTTTCCTCGATGGTTTCCTTCACGAACGGCCGCAGGGCCCATTCATGCAGCGGCCCTTCGATCGTGCGATGACGCGTGCGAACGATGCCGGCCAAGGCTTCGACTTCGCGGCCTCCGCCGGCGGTCCTGATGTGCGTCCACAGCGGTGCGAGTGCGACATCCTGACGCGTGCTGGTGCAAGCCGTGTTCGCCGCCGCGAGGAAAAGGAAAAAGCCGAGCGCGACGCAGCGCGCCAGGCTGCGGCTCAGCCACGGTCCCATGCGTGTTCGAGGGGCGTGGGAGTTCGTGGGCATCGGAACGCCGGCGATTGTCGAATTCGCGAGCGCCGATGCAAGAGCGGCGCCGTCTTGCTTGTTCCCTTGAGATCAACTCAGCTCGCCCACCGCGCGCCTGCGAGCGCCGCGAGCCGAGCGTCGGCAACGAGGATTGGAAGCTGACGCGTCGCGGCCCGTCGGCCCGCCCTCAGCTTGGGATGGCTGCCTCGTTCCGTTCTGCAAGGCTCCCACCACTTTGCGCTTCGAGGCCACACTCGCGCCGACTTGGGCCGATTGGAGGCCAGCGGAGCAGCGGGCCATTCTCGATAAGCGTTACTCCAGTAGGTGTCGAGCTGCCCCCACTCAAAGTCCGCTGAATCGTCGTGCACGATTGCGTGGATGAATCGATGGGGGCAAACGCGGGTTTGGTCGGCCCGGCGAGACAGGCGCGGTTCGAAGTCTCGCGGACTATCGCTATTGAAGTCGCGCTTCGAACTCGCTCAGGCGCTCGCGAAGATTATCGATTCGTGCTGCGTGAGCGCGACGAACCGATCGGCCGATCTCAGATGTGACCTAGCAGCCCGGTGAAAAAGTCCCTGCTGCGGCCGAGCGCGCTTCGGCGATGCCGCGTCGCGCTCGGAAAATGGTGCTCAGCGGCCAGGCAGGCCGC
>JAYUOR010000098.1:0-2069 GCA_043760765.1 Planctomycetota bacterium
TCCACAAAGCGCCGCGCGCAGGCGAGCCCCAGGCCGCGGGCGCTGCCGGTGATCAGGGCTACGGCGGATTGCATGGGCGTACTTTAGCAGCGAATTCGCACTTTCCTGTAATTTGCGGCCGCCCCGAGCGAGCAAGTCCAGCGCCATGCACCCGAACGAAGATCGCCTTTTCCGCAGTTGGTGTCGTCGGGGCGGTGCCGAAGCGCTCGGCACACTGTTCGACCTGGTCGCGCCGCGCTTGTTCAAGCTCGCCGTTCATCTCGTCGGCGATGCAGCGGCGGCGGAAGATCTGGTGCAAGCGTGCTTCCTGGCGCTGATCGAACAGCGCAGCACAATCGATGCAACGCGGCCCGCACTGCCGTGGCTGAGCGGAGTGCTCACGCACAAGGCCCAGCAACTGCGCCGCGAGCGCGCGAAGTCGATCGACATCGAGCGTCTGGAACAGCGCGCGATCGCCGATCCCTCGGCGCGCCTGGAACAGCGCGAGCTCTCAAGCGAACTTGCCGAAGCGATCGACAAATTGGGCGAGCCCTATCGACAGGTGCTCTTGCTGCGCGTGCGACACGGCATGGAGCTCGGCGACATCGCGCACGTACTCGAACGCGATCCAGGCACGGTCAGCGTGCAACTGCATCGCGGCATCGAGCGCCTGCGTCAATTGTTGCCGCGGGCCCTGATCGCGTCGCTGCTCGTGGGTCTCTTCTCGCCGCGCGGTCTCGCCGAGGTCAAGGCGAGTGTCATGGACGCGGCGGCGGCAACGACAGCTCTCGCCGGCGGAGTTTCGATCCTCGGAGGACTGCTCGTGTGGAAGAAAATCGTGGTGCTGGTGTGCGTGATCCTGCTTGCGGCGATCTGGTACCGAGCATGGCCGCGCGAAGAAATCGCGGCGACGGAATCCGGCCATCAGAGCGGCGAGAACGTCGCCAAGCTCGAGGTTCCTGCACTGACTCTGCCTGCTGTCGTCGGGGCGCGTACCTCGGAAGCTGCGTTGGAGCCGGGCGCATTGCGCTTCACGGCGCGCGTGATCGACGCCGAATCCGGCGCGGGGCTCGCGCGCGCGGACGTTGCGCTGTTCCGCGGCCGCGAGACGACGTCGTATGAAGTGCAGCGAGATCACTCGGAGTACTACTTGCGAAGCATGGGCGGACGGTTGACACCGCGCACCGGAGGCGATTGGCCGAGGATTCTCGACGCCGACGAACTCGCCTTCTCGAATCGCAAGCCGCTGCTTTCGCTCGACAGGCCCGACGCGGATCAGAAGCCGCTCGCGCGCACGACGACCGACGAAAAAGGCGAATTCACGCTTGCGGGGATTTCCGGCAGCGGCTTGATCGAAGTTTCGCTCGCCGGCCACGCGACTCGTTGGCGACCCTTCGTCGACGGCAACTTGCCGGCGGAGATCTCGCTTTGGCGTGAACGCGAAGTCACGGGACAATTGATCGATCAGAGCGGCGCCAAGATCAGCGAGCCGATCGAAATCGCTCTGCTGGCCGCGGGCGAACCATCGAAGGCGGCGTTGATGCGCTACACGCAGGATCGAATTGCGTTTCGGAATAGTGGCGATCGCACTCTCGACCGCGAAGGCATCGAATGTCGGCGCTTGACGACCGCGGGCGACGGCTCTTTCCGCACGAAATTTGCCGTGAAATTGTTCCCGATGGTCGAAGTGCTCTCGACCGGCTGGCAACGCATGGGCCAGGAGTCGGCAGAAGCGGACGGCGATCCGATCGTTGTCATCGCGGCGCGCGAGTCTCTGCTGCACTTCTTCGACGCCCGGTCCGGTGAGCCCATCGAACGCGTACAGATCCTCGTGCGGGACATGGCCAACGGTTATGTGGTGAGTAGTGGAGAAATCCTCGCTCCGGGCGGTCTGGCCCGGATTCCAGTCGGCTCGATTCGCGTCGGCAATGGATCGCACGGGCTGACCGCCTGGGCGAGCGGTTATGCGCCCGCGCATTGGACGAGCAGCTGGCAAGCGCACGCGGGCCAAATTGAAATCCCCATGCAACTGGGTGCATCGGCCGCCCTCGAAGGCAGAGTCGTGCGCGGCGAACGCCCGCTCGAGGGAG
>JAYUOR010000099.1:0-2069 GCA_043760765.1 Planctomycetota bacterium
CTCGCCCATCCGACCTGGCGCGACACTTCGGCGTTGGTGCTGCTCGAAGCGGCGGCCATCGGCACACCCGTCGTCACCACGTGGCGCGCGGGGGATGCCCACGTCGTACGCGAAGGTATCAGCGGCTCCGTGCTCGAAGAGCCGGGCAATGCTCAGGCGCTTGCCGGCGCGCTCACGCTTTGGCTCGACCGCGCGCGGGCCGGTCCGGTCGACCGAGCGGCTGTCAGGGCCTCGGTGGCGACGCGCGGATTGCCCGAATGGCTGGCAGCCATGGAAGCGATTGTCGTCGAAGCGGCGGCAGCCAAGGTCAGCCGCTAGAATCCGCGCTTCGCCATGGCGATCACGCCGTCCACCTGCCCACTGGATTGTCCCGACGCCTGTGGCGTGCTGGTCGAGTCCGACGAGCGCGGCGCGTTCGTAGGACTGCGCGGAAATCCCGCGCATGGTTATTCGCGCGGGCACTTGTGCTCCAAGACGGCCTCCTATGGCGAACTGATCCAGAGTCGTGACCGCCTCTTGACGCCGCTCGTGCGCGACGCGTCCGGTGAATTGGTGGCGGCGAGTTGGGAGCAGGCGCTCGAGCGCATCGCGCAGCGCATGCACGGTTTAGCGGGGCCGCAGATCCTGGCCGCCTGGTACGCGGGATCGCAGGGCCGCGTGGCGAAGAGTTTCCCGCTGCGCATGATGCACGCCCTCGGCGCGACATTGGTCGACGGCGGTCTGTGCGACAATACGGCCAGCGCGGGTTACGAATGCGTGCTTGGCCGCGTGATCGGCTTCGATCTCGAACAGGCCGACGAATGCGACGGCGTGATCCTGTGGGGCTGCGACATGGCGCGCACCGTGCAGCATCTACAACCGGCGATTCAACGCCTGTGCAAACGCGGCGTGCCGGTGATCGCGATCGACATCTATGCGAGCGATACCTTGCACGCGCTCGAGCGTTGGGGCGGACACGGCCTCGTCGTGCGCCCGGGTTCGGATGCCGCGCTCGCACTTGCGCTGACACGACTTTGTTTCGATCGCAACGCAGCGGACCGCGCGTTCCTCGAGCGCGAGACGCACGGCGGCGCCGAGTTCGAAGCCCACGTGCGCAAGGCCCACGACCTGGCCTGGGCCGAGCGCGAATGCGGCCTGAAGCCCGAGGAAATCGAACGCGTGTTCGAAGTGTTGACGCGCTCGAAGCGCCTGTTGGTGAAGACCGGTGTCGGCTGGACGCGCCGGCGCAACGGCGGCATGTCGATGCGCGCGGTCTGTTCGCTGATGGCGGTGCTCGGGCGTGTCGACCGCTTGCACTACGAGAGCTTCGACTGCTTTCGGCTGCCCGAGCACTTGATCGAGCGAGCGGACCTGCGGCCGGCGGGAATTCCCGACGCGCGCGTCGCGCACGTGCAGCTAGGCCGCGAACTCGAGAGCGGCCGCTATCGCGCGCTGTTCGTCTGGGGGCACAATCCCGCCGTGATGTGCCCGGATGCCGCGCGCGTGCAAAGCGCGCTCGAGCGCGATGACCTGTTCGTGGTGGTTCACGAGCAGTTCCTGACCGAAACTGCCGAACGCGCCGACGTCGTGTTGCCCGCGACCATGTTCACCGAGCATGCCGATGTGTACCGGAGCTATGGCCATCGCCGCCTGCACTATTCGCGGCGAGCGAGCGTCGCGCCGCATGGACCGCGCTCAAACTTCGATGCGTTTGGCGCGATCGCGCGCAGACTTGGATTGCCGCTAGAGACCTTTGAAGGCAGCCCGGAGTCGATTTGCGAGGAATTCCTCGAGGCTTCGCGCGAGCGTGTCGGCGCGGAGAACCTCACGCGAGTGTTAGCGGGCGAGCCGGCGAAAATCGAGCCCGCGTCGCTTGTCGGAAAACGCTGGGATACTCCCAGCGGAAAGATCGAGCTTTCCAGCGCAGCCGCAGCCGCCGAGGGACTGCCGAGGCTGGCCAGCTATGTTCCTGACGACGCCTGCGGCGGACAAGGAGAGTTTTGGCTGACGGCCGCACCGTCCAAGTTCGGACTCAACTCGACCTTCAGTCACAGCGCGCTGCACATGGCTCGCGCCGGGCGGCCGCGCGT
>JAYUOR010000100.1:0-14501 GCA_043760765.1 Planctomycetota bacterium
TCCGCACGGCCGACGGAATGGGCTACCCTTACGTAAAGGGAGATTCCGGTCCGCTTGTCCATATCATCGATGCCCAACTCAGCCATGGTCGAAGCTCAAATTGAACTGCTGAAGATCGGCGACTTCGCGAAGCTCGCGGGCACGAACCTGCGCACGCTGCGCTACTACGAGGAGATGGGGCTCTTGATCCCCGCTTCACGCAGTCAAGGCGGCTTCCGCTATTACCGGCGCACGGACCTCAACCGCCTGAGCATGATCCACGATCTGCAGTCGCTCAGCCTGCCGCTCGAAAAGATCCGCGAGTTGATGGCGACACGCGACTCGGGCGGACCGCGCAAGGAATTTTTGGCCAAGGTGCGCGCGGCATTGAGCGAGCAAGATCGACTGCTGCAAGTGCGCGTCGGCGAACTCGAGGCCCAACGCAAGAGCATCGGCGTCGCGGTCAACAAGTTGCGCGACTGCGAATCCTGCAAGCATTCGCCGATCAGCGACAACAACTTCTGCGAGCCGTGCCAGCTCACCGGCGAGCATCTGCCCGCGACGTTGAGCGCACTGTTCTAGGCACACGGCGGGCGCGGCGAATCGTGCGCTCGTCAGCCATGTCGATCTGCTACCTCGACAACAACGCGACCACGCGCGTCGCGCCGGAAGTCTTCGATGAGCTGCGGCCGTGGTTCGTCGAGAGCTACGGCAATGCTTCGAGTCTGCACGCGCTCGGACAAGCCTCCGCGGACGCAGTCGCGAGCGGGCGAGCCAAGATTGCACGGCTCGTCGGCGCGCGTTCGCCCGAGGAAATCGTTTTCACTTCGGGCGGAACGGAGAGCGATAATGCTGCAATTTGCGCGGGATTGGCGCGTTTTCCGACCCGTCGGCGCATCGTCACCAGCGCCGTGGAACACGAGGCCATCCTCGCGCCGCTCGCGGCGCTGGAGAAAGCGGGCTTTGAAATTGTCCGCATCGCTCCCGACCGCGAAGGGCGTTTCGAGTTGTCGCAGTTCGCGGCGGCGATCGACGAGCGCTGCGCGCTGGTCGCGTTGATGTGGGCCAACAACGAAACGGGCGCGCTGCACGATGTCGGCTCGCTCGGCGCGCTGTGCAAGCAGCGAAACGTTCCGTTCCACGTCGACGCGGTACAGGCCGCGGGCAAGCTCGCGCTCGATGTGGCGTCGCTCTCGATCGACACGCTCGCAATCTCGGCGCACAAGCTGCACGGCCCCAAGGGCATTGGCGCGCTGTACGTACGTGCCTCGACGGAGTTCGAACCAATGCTGCGCGGCGGAGGACAGGAGCACGAACGTCGCGCGGGCACCGAAAATGTTCCAGGCATCGTCGGCTTCGCGCGCGCGGCGGAACTGGCGCATGCATGGATCGCGAGCGGCGGGCCGAGCAGGCTTGCGAAATTGCGCGACACGCTTGAAGCAAGAATCCTTGCGGCCGTGCCCAACTCGCGAGTCCACGCGGCGAGCGCCACGCGCACCTGCAACACCGCGAGCTTCGGCTTCGACGGCGTCTCGGGTGAAGCAATGGTCATGTTGTTGTCCGAGTTCGGCATCTGCGCGTCCGCCGGATCGGCGTGTGCATCGGCGAGGCACGCGCCGTCCCATGTGCTGCTCGCCATGGGCTTGGACGAGCGCGCGGCCTCCGCCTCCCTACGCCTCTCGCTCTCGCGCGACACGACCGAGCAAGAAATCGAACGGGCCATCGAAGCGGTCTCGAGCTCGGTCGAAACTCTGCGCGCCCTGGCCGCGGACTGAGGCCACAGGTTCGACCGGCCCCGCGGCCGAAGGTAGACTGAACGGAACTGCCCCCAGCCCACCCGATGCCCGAACCGACCGCCACCTACCAGGTCCGAATCGAAGGATTCTGGAACTCCACCCACCGCCTGACAACGGCCGAGGGACCCTTGGGCGTCTTGCAGCTCGAGCGCAACCTCTGGGGCATGGTCACCGGCGGCCGCTACAGCCCGACCAAGGGCGAGGTGCTCGTCTTCCGCCGCGATCCTGGCCTGCTGCGCAGCCAGTTTTCGCTTTGGACCGAGGGCAAGGAATGGCTCGGCTCCTCGCTGCGCTGGCACATTTCTCGGCGCGAGATCGTCCTGCACACCGGCAGCCGGCCGCTGCGGGTCCTGCCGCTGACCGGCTTCCGTCCGGGCTGGACGCTCCAGGCGCCCAAGACCGGCGAAATGGCCCGCATCCTGGGCTGGCCGCTGGCTCGCTCGGCCAAGATCCAGGTCTACCGCAAGGTCGAGATGGAGCTGGTCGTTTTCGCCTACTTCCTCTGCACTCAGCTTTTCTGGGAGTCGCTCTGGCCGGGCCGCAACGTTGAGGGCGAAAGCGACTCCGCTGCGCCCCCCAAGGCCGTTCCGCACTGAGGCTCGAAAGCCAGTTCGGCCGATGTAAGCGGCCCGGGAAGAAAACCGTGCTGCGGCGCGTCTCTCTTCCAGGTGCCAAGTACTCCTCTGCCGCTCCCCCAGTCAAACCCAGCAGGGTTCATTGATCGCGGGCCGGCCGGTACCCTGGACGCCCGACAGCTCTGACCTCAACTACTCCAGCACGGGCCCGGCTCAGCAGCCTCCCGCGCTAACCACACATTCCGCCATGCGACCCCTTGTCGTTCTCCTGCTGGTACTCGTCGCCGCCGTCGCCCTGATCTTCACCCTGCAGAACTTCGGCCCTTCGACGCCGACGGTTGCTCCTCCGGATGTTGGTGGACCGCCGGAGGTCACGCCTGCGGCCAAGCCGCGCACGGCGGAGAAGGTCCAAACGCCCACGGAGACGGTCCGCACCGCCGAGGAAGCAGTCCAGGCGGGTGAAGGCGTCAACGCCGACGCGGCGGTCGAGCGCCCGGGCCGCAACACGCTCTTCGGATTGGTGATGAACCAGGACAAGCAGCCGCTTCGCGGTGCGAAGGTCCAGCTCTCCCGCGATGCGATGATGGGCCAGGAAGTGGCCATGAGTTGGATCACCGGAGTGACGTCGGGCAGCAAGCCGATCGTCACGACCAGCGACGAGAAGGGGGCCTATCGCTTCCAAAACGTGATTCCGCGCCGCGACTACTTCTTGATCGTCTCACACCCGAACTACTCACCGGCCCAGGAACAACTCGTCGCCGTCGGCGACGAAGGCGACTTCCAGGGCCCGAACATCATCTTGAAGACAGGTTCGATCGTGCAGGGCACGGTGACGGACACTGCGAACAACGTGGTGCCCAACGCCGAGCTTTGGCTGGACAGTGCCTTCTACTCGGGCCAGGGCGAAAGCCCCGATCGCTTGATCGTCAAATCCGACCTCGTCGGACACTTCGAATTCGCGAACGTTTACCCGGTCGCGAAGCAGCTGACCTGCTCGGCTGAAGGCTACGGCACGCAGACCAGGAGTCAGGTGAACATCGTGGGCTCTATCGGAGAGCGCGTCACCGTCGACTTCCAGCTGTCCGTGGGCCAGCCGATTGGCGGCAAGGTCATCGGCTCCGACGGCGCGGGCATCAAGGACGCGGTCATCGTGGCCTACAACACGGGCAACAACGTCAGCTACCGCGGCGAGACGAAGAGTCTCGAGGACGGCACGTTCGCGTTGATGAACTTGCACCCCGGCTCCTACATCCTGCAGTGCGTAGCCAAGGGCTATCGCCAGCAGAAGAACACGCGCGTGGCGGTCGGTGACATGAATGTGATCATCGACATGCTGGCCCAGGCCTGCGTCAACGGACGCGTGGTCGACAACGCCGGCAACGCCGTGACGGCATTCACGGTCTCAGTGCGCCGGCTTGCGCCCAATCAAGTGCCGGGAATCGGCGTGCCTTCGGAAGAGATCGGCCTGAAGGAATCCTTCACCGCCGCAACCGATGGGAACTTCCAGCTCTGCGGCCTAGATCCGAGTACCTACTGCTTGGTTGCAAGCTCGAACACCTCGTCGCCGACCTTCTCCGAGGCCTTCTCGATCACGGCGGATCGGCCTTCGATCGACCTGGTCGTGCGCCTGTCGCGCGGTGGCTCGATCAAGGGCCGGATCGTCGGAGCGAATGGCGTGCCGATCGGCGGCGCGGTGGTCACCAGCCACGACGACACCTTCGCCGACGACCCTAACGATCCGATGTTCGGGATGATGATCCCGACAAACACGACTTCTCGCCGCGTGGCCACCACGTCCGAGGGCATGTTCGAGTTGCGCTTCCTGACACCCGAGAAGTACCAGCTGCGCATCAACCACCCCAGCTTCGCCCAGGGCGTGCAACGCGAGATCATGGTCGTCGATGGTCAGCCGACGGACGTCGGCCAGGTCACGCTGCAGGTCGGCGGCACCGTCAAAGGCAGGGTGGTTGGCCCGGGCGGGACACCATTGCGCGGCGGGTTCGTGCACATGGAATCCGAATCCAGCGACATGGTCCTGGACACGCGTTCGGACGCCGAGGGCCGCTACAGCTTCTCGCACGTGCGCCCGGGCAACTACACGCTCTCGGCGACGGTCCAGGGCACCGGCTCGGACGACGCCTTCGGCCAGATCGACCATATGGTGCGCTCGCAAAAGCAGATCACGGTCTCGGAAGGCAGCGATCAAACCTACGAATTGAGCCTGACCGGGGGTTAGTCTCTCGGAGTGAGCGCGAAAACTCCGAGGCATGGAATCGAGGCTGACGGGCCCGGGCAACTCAAGTCGCTCGGGCCCGAAGCTTGGAGCGAGTTCCTCTCGCTCGAACTCGAAACGCAGGTCGAGGTGATCTTCACGCGCGCGCGGCGCACGGTGCTGCGGGTCGAGCCGCACGGCCTTCGACGCACGCTGCGCATGAACGCGTTCTTCGCCCATGCGCCACCCGACGTTCGCGGCGCGGTCGTGTCGTGGATCCGCTCCGGCCGACGCGCGCGTCGCAAGCTGGAACTGCTCGACCTGTGGGTCGAGACGCAGATCGAGTCCATGGAGCGCAGCGCTCCGCGCAAGCTGAAGATTGTCAGCGCGGGCCGCGTGTACGATCTCGAGGTGCTGGCGCTAGAGCTCTGCGAAGCCGAATTCGCGAGCGAGTTCGCAGCCGGGGCCATGGCAGCGAGCGAAGCACTACCCAAGTGGCCGCAGCTGACCTGGGGCCGCGCGCCGAAGTCGCGCACGCGCCGCACGCTGCGCCTGGGCAGTTTCGACTACTGGACGGGCATCGTGCGCATGCATCCCGTGCTCGACCAGACAGCGGTCCCGGAATTCTTCGTGCGCTACGTCCTGTTCCACGAATTGCTGCACGCTGCGCTGCCTGCCGAGCGCGGCGCCAAGGGCCGGCGCATCTTCCACAGCCGCGAATTCCGCCGACGCGAGCGCGAGTACTCTGGCACCGCCGCCGCGCTGGCCTGGGAAAAAGCACACCTCCAGGAACTGCTTTGGTCGGCGCGCACGGGCAACGAAATGCGCACGCACAAGCTCGTCACGCGAAAAATCGCCGCGCACGAGACGCCGCCCGCTCAAGTCGAGAAGCCCGGCTTTGTGCGCGGCTTCGTGCAGCGCTGGCTATTCAGCTGAGCGCTGAAGCGCTCAACGTTTGCCGCGCGCCGTATCGGCCAAGTGCGTGCCGGTGAGCAACGTGCCAAGCACGTTGGCGCCCAGCGACTCGAGCAGGTTGTAGGTCTGCTCGACGTATTGGCGTGGCGTCGTGTTCTGGCGCACGACGAGCACAACGCCATCGGCGATCGCACCCAGCAGACTGGCATCACTCGTGGTCGACGCTTCCGGCGTGTCGATCACGACGTAGCTGTAGCGGCGCTTCAGGGTCGCGAGCAAGGTCTTCATGCGCTCCGACGCGAGCAACTCGGAAGGATTGCGCGGGATCGAACCGGCGCCGATCACCGAGACCGTGGGAACACTCGTGGCGCGGATCGCATGGTCGAGCGGCAATCGCCCGGAGAGCAGTTCGCTGAGTCCCTGGCGGCGCGGCATCGACAGATAGTCCTCGATGCCCGGCGAGTGCATGTTGGCATCGATCAGGAGCACCTGAGTGCCCGGCATCTCGGCCAGGGCCAGCGCGAGATTGACCGCGGCGACCGATTTGCCTTCAGCGCGCAAGGAACTCGTCACCATGACGGAGCGCGGCGCGCTTTCCGGATTCAGGGCGACGATCGAGTTGCGCAGGCCGCGGAACTGCTCGGCGATCTGCCCGCGCGAGTCGCTGGCGAGCACGACCTCCTCGCGCGTGATCGGCATGGTCTTGCCCTCGTCGGGCACGGCCACCTGGAGCGGTCCAACGTTCGTTGCGGGAGTGAAAATCGCCATGCGGGGTGTCTTTGTACGGAGCCTGGAACGTGAAGCATGCTCATCGACCCCGAAAGATCCAGTCCCCAAGCTCATTCTGGGGCAGAGGTGGGCCGGCGCGGCCGCGGCGAACCATCTGGGGGACGATTTGTCGGTTCAGAAGCCGATCCACGGCTCCCGCGGCTCGACCTCGACCAGGATCGCAGCCGAGAGCGCCGGGAATCGGCCGCCGTTCAGTTCACGCCGCAAGGGGTGCTGCGAGCGTTGGAACAAGACCCGCAGCCGGCGCAAGAACTCGCGAGCGCCGGGCTCGCATTGACGTGCGCGCAGCAGCAGCAAGGTCCGCGAGCAGCCCTGCACCCAGCCGGCATCGAGTCCACGCGGATCGAGCGCGGGCTTCGACGCTGCGCCAGGATCCTTCGCCGCGGCGGCCAACTGGTCGCGAACCCGCTCGAGCCGCGTCAGGAACTCGACGTAGCGCTCGTCCGGCTTCGTTTCCTTGAGCGGCCAGCGTTCCAGGGTTCCGCCGCGAGCTGCCGCGCCGGCCCCCGCCACGCGCCAGTCCGTGTCGTTCCACTCCGCGCGCGCGAAGGTGGACGCGGCCAGTTCGCTGGCCTCCTCGGGCGTTGCCGCATCGCTGCAGATGAGCAATCGCGCGATCGTCGCTGAGTCGGCCTGCTTGGCGCGCGCTGCGAGCAGAGCTGCGCGCACTTTCGCCTTGGGCAGCCACAGGGATTCGCGGTCGAGCAAGGTCTGTGCGAGTTCCTCGCCGCCTTGCCCGGCGAGCAGAGCGCTGATCCGTGCACCAGCCAGCGCGTCCTGAGCTTCGCCGCTCCCCGACCGCGCGAGTGCGTCGGCGCAGAGTTCGGCCTGCAGCGCCGGAGCAAGCCCGCGCGCGTCTTGCCAAGCCGCCGGCTCCCGTACGCCGAGCGCGTGCAGATCGCTCAGGAATCTGACGCCTTCGCCCTGGGACGCGGCCCATTCGAACGCGGACTCGAGTCCGACGGCGGGCAGCGGCTTCACGCGCGGCGCGCCGCTGGAGGCCAGCGCGCGCAACAGGGCGCAGCGCTCTTCGCTCGAAACATCGTCGGCCGTCCAACGCGCTTCGAGCAGGGCCAAGAGTTCGGGAGAATCGGCGCGTGTCGCAGCCAGCAGCGCACAGCGCAGCATTTTTCCGCGCGACGATGCAGCGCTGAATCCGCGCGCCCAGAGTTCGCTGCCGATCGATCCGAGCGTCAGCAGCGCGCGCGCCGATTCGCGGGCCTCGGGACGCGCGTCGCCAGGCAGATTCAGTGCTCGATCGGCGCGTTCGAGCAGCAGTTGCGCGCCGGCTTTCGTCGCCAGCGACGATCCCAGCGCGCCGCGACCTGCGGCCAGGACCAGGCCATCGAGGGCCGCGGGATCCTGCTTCTCGCGCCAGCGTGTATCGAGCCATTCCAGCGCAGCCGGCCAACCGCTCGAGGCCAGCGCGCGGGCCGCGGAACGCGCGGCCGCGAGCGAAGCCGGGCGCTGCACCGCGAGCACCCACGCTCGCAGCAAGAGTTGCGCGGGCCGCGCACTCGGGCTCGCGGCGTCGCGCACGACGAGCCAGGTGCGCCCGTCCTTCCAACCGTAGACGTCGAAGACGGCTCCGTGGGTGACTGCGGCCGCGTAGGCCAACGCTTCGAAACTGCCGATCGCGGGCGAGGCGATTTCCTCGGACCCCTTGAGCGGCCGCGCGCGGGCCGGGTCATAGCCAGGATCGAGCACGAGCGCGGGTTCGGGGGCTCCTGGCCGATCCGCGCGGCGCGCATCGACGAGGCGCGCGATGCGGTCGAGCGTCTCTTCGAGCGCGCAGCGCTGGACGTCCAGACTCCAGAAGCCGGAGAACATCCCCGTGAGTTCGCGCTCGATGCTGGCCATCGGCAGGGGCTCCTGGTCTGTCGTGCCGAGCCAGTCGGCCGCAAGCCCAGCCAGTGCGTCGGAGCCGGTGCCTGCGACCGTCGCGTCGTCGGAGGCCGCGAGTTCCGCCGCGAGCGCAAGATGGCGCTCGCTCGACATCAGCGCGGACGCAATGCGCGCGCGAACTTCCGCCGATCCCGTGCGCGCCGCGTTCGCGAGCAGCGCCGCGTCCGAGGCCACCAGGAGCTGCGCGAGTTCACGCTCAGCCGCATTGCGCTCGTCGGAGTTGGCGGCTGAAAGACGACTTAGGGCCGCGGTCACGTCACTCCAAACGCACGGATTGGACCGGGCCGGGACGCCGAGCGCGGTCAGCGCGAGAAGTGCAACCAGGATCCGGCGGAGCGGCATGGAGCGGGAAGTGTTCACGGCCGAGCAAGATCCGTCAGGCGCAGGACGAGCTCGTCGCGAAACAAGACCAGCCGCTGAATCTGTGCCGCGTCAAAGCCCGCACTCGCCGCGAGCTCAGCGATGGCAAATCCGCGCAGCAGCCAGGCCAGCGTGACAGGCGAGAATCCGCCATCTTTGAGCGGAGCGTCGCGGACAGCGCGAACAAGGTCGCCGCCCGTTTCTAGCAGTACTTGAAGGTCCTGCAAATCGCGCAATTCGGAACGGCCAAGTACGGTGACGAGTTTGTTGATGAGGATCTCATGGCGAGTGTCGACACCGATCTCATGGCCCTCCACGAACATGATTTCGGGCTCCGTGACATTGGCCACAGGGTCCGCGACAAGGTCGAGGACTGTGGAATCCAGAGCGTCGCGAACCGTGAATCGAAAGAAGGAGCCCGCATCCTGCAGCAGCGTCGCTTCCATGCCACTCGATTCCAATCGCTGCTTCACTGCGTGCACGAGCGTGCTGATCTTAGTATGTCCACGCCAAAAGAGGTCCAGGTCTCGCGTCTTGCGATGAGCCGTGTGAAATCCGGCCAATGCGCCGCCACCGGTAAGCGTCCACGCCGGCTCGAAGCCCGCGAGAGCCACGAGGATCTTGGTCTGCAGCGGGGAGAGACTACCCAGCGACACGGGGTCGATCTCTCCAGGTCGCCAAAAGCCAGGTCCAAAATTCGCGCGACTTACCCAAGTAACGCTCCAAAAGAGTCCAGTGCGCTTCGATCTCTTCGACCGTCACGAATTGAAAGACGTCGTCTGGCTTCGCTTGCCGCATCAACTTTCCGATCCAGTACGCGCGCACCACTGGATTCTGATCTTTCAGCACGAGCAGAAAATCGTCGAGTGTGAATTCGCAGTCCCACAGAAAATAGGGACGGCCCTCTCGATCGAGCATGTGTTCGCGTGGAGTCGGGTTCAGCACAGGGTCCAAGGTACTCCCTGCTCGCCCCCCACCCAAGCGCGACATGCGGGACACCCCAAGCCGCGGAACGCTTCGCTCCCGATCCGTTCGTCGACGCGGCGGGCCGTTCCATCGAGGGGTTGGCAGCGGACCCAGCGTTCGATTCCCTTGCGTGTAGAGAGTCACTTTCGGCGAGTCGAACCGCCCCAGGCTCGATCCCCGCGCCGACATTGGTAACTGGCGCCGCAGCCGTTACCTTGGCCCGCAGCCCATGTTCAAGAAGCTCCTGATCGCCAACCGCGGCGAGGTCGCCGTGCGCATCGCCCGCACGGCCCGGCGGATGGGAATTTCTCCGCTGGGCATCGCCTCGAGCGCCGACCTTGGAGCGAAGTGGCTCTCGGCCATGGACGAAGTCGTCTGCGTCGGCCCGTCGGCCGCGCGCGAGAGTTATCTGCAGCGCGAACGCATCGTGCAAGCGGCCCTGCAGACGCACTGCGCGGCGATTCACCCAGGCTGGGGTTTCTTGGCCGAAGATCCATTGTTCGCGGCGCTGTGCGAGCAACACGCCGTATGCTTCGTGGGCCCGAGCGCGGCGATCATGGCGCGCATGGGGCTCAAGTCGCCCGCCCGCGTGGCAATGGCCGCGGCCGGCCTCAGCGTGATTCCAGGCAGCGACGGTCTGCTTGCCACGGTCGATGAAGCCGCGCTGCTCGCGCGCGAGATCGGATATCCGGTGATCCTCAAAGCGGACGCGGGCGGCGGCGGCCGAGGCATGCGGCGCGCCAACGACGAGCGTGAATTGCGCACGGCGTTTTCCGAAGCGAGCGCGGAAGCGAAGAGCGCTTTCGGCAACGGCGCGCTGTACCTGGAAAAATATCTGCTCGGCGGCCGCCACATCGAAGTCCAGGTGCTCGGCGACTCCTTCGGACACGCCGTGCACCTTTTCGAGCGCGAATGCTCGGTGCAACGCAAGCATCAGAAATTGCTCGAGGAATCGCCGAGCCCAGCGCTCAGCGAGAACGAACGCCGCGAACTCGGTGCGCGCGCCGCGGGTGCGGCCCAGCGACTAGGCTACGTCGGCGCGGGCACGATCGAGTTCTTCCGCGCGCCAAGCGGCGAACTCTATTTCATGGAGATGAACACGCGCCTGCAGGTCGAACATCCCGTGACGGAGATGCTGTGCGGACTCGATCTGGTCGAGTTGCAACTGCGCGTGGCCGCGAACGAAGCCCTGCCCTTCACCCAGGACGGAGTGCGCGCGTCGGGGCACGCGATCGAGGTGCGCATCAACGCCGAAGATCCCTCGCGCGACTTCAGGCCGGCGCCGGGACTGCTGGAAAGCCTGGAATTCCCGCTCGAACTCGGGCCGGGCCGCGTGCGCTTCGACACGCACCTCTCGGCGGGCGAGCGAATTTCGCCGCACTACGACTCGTCGATCGGAAAGCTGATCGGCCATGCGCCGACGCGCGACGTCGCGATCGAGGCGTTGCTTCGCGCTTTGCGCGGCGCGCGTGTCGCCGGAGTTGCGACCACGATCCCGCTACAAATCGCCGTGCTCGAAAGCGCCGAGTTCCGCAAAGGCGAGTACGACACCCGGGCGGTTCCCGGCTGGCCGGCCACGGCCGCATAACGAACATGGCCAAGGTACCCCTGATCCCGATCGGACATGCGCGCGCGGAGTTCATCGACGCGGCGAGCTTCGAAAAGAATCGCGCGGCGATGCGCGCGCTCGAAAAGACGCTCGACGAGCGGCGCGCGAAAGTGGCCGCGGGTTGGGGCGAGACGTACGCCGAGCGCGTACGCGCAAAGGGAAAACTCACGGCGCGCGAGCGGCTCGAACGCTTGAAGGATCCGGGCTCGGCCTGTTTCGAAGTCGGCACGTTCGTCAACTTCGAACGCAAGTTCGGCAAGCTCGAATCCCCCGCCGCGGGCGTGATCACCGTGTTCACAAAGATCCACGGAAAATGGACCGTGGTGATCGCCAACGACAACACGGTCGCATCAGGATCCTGGTGGCCGCTGACACCGGAGAAGATCGAGCGCGCGCAGACCATGGCGCTGCGCTTGCGACTACCTGTGATCTACCTCGTCGACTGCTCGGGCCTCTACTTGCCCGAGCAATCGCATTCGTTCCCCGGCGGCACGGGCGCCGGCCACATCTTCAAGAAGAACTCCGACCTCTCGGCGGCGGGCGTGCCGCAGATCGCCGGAGTTTTCGGCGACTGCATCGCGGGCGGCGGCTACATGCCGATCATTTCCGACCGCGTGGTCATGACCGAGCAGGCCTACATGGTCATCGCCGGCGCCGCGTTGATCAAAGGCGCGAAGAGCCAACATCTTTCGAGCCTCGACATCGGCGGCCCGGAAGTTCACGTGCACCAATCCGGTTGCGCCGACGTGCGCGTGCCCGACGACGCGACGGCCTTGGAAGTGATCCGCGCACAGATCGCGAAACTTGCTTCGCCGGCCTGGGATTTCTATCGCCACGGCGGCGACAGCGCGGCGCCGCGCGAGGATTTTCGCGAGCTCGATGGGCTCTTCCCGAGCGATCACCGCATGACCTACACGGCCGAAGAGGTGCTCGCGCGCCTCGTCGATCGCGGTCTGTTCTGGGAACTGATGCCCGACCGCGGCCGCGAGATGATCGTGGGCATCGGCCGCGTCGGCGGACTGTACATGGGCTTCGTGATCAATCGCCAGGGCCTAATCGACGACGTCGAACAGCGCGGCGCGAAGAAGCCCGCGGGCATTCTCTACAAACAGGGCATCGCCAAACTCGCCGCGTTCTCGCGCGCCTGCAACGACGACGGAATTCCGATCGTCTGGCTGCAGGACATTTCCGGTTTCGACATCGGCGTCGAAGCCGAGCGCTTGGGACTGCTCGGTTACGGCTCGAGCTTGATCTACACCAACAGCACCAACAGTGTGCCGATGTTCACTGTGCTGCTGCGCAAGGCCTCGGGCGCGGGCTATTACGCGATGGCCGGGCTGCCCTATGAGCCGATCGTGCAACTCTCGACACCGATCACGCGCCAGAGCGTGATGGAAGGCCGCACGCTCGCGATCGCCGCGTTCAACACCAAGCTCGACGACAACTTCGAGATTCTGTCCAAGGATCCGGCCGAGCGTGCCGCGGTCGAGAACGGCATGCGCGAAACCGAAGCGCGCATCGAGGGCGACATGTCGCCCTACAAATCCGCCGCGCAGATGGACACCGATGAAATCGTCAAGTTCGGCGAGCTGCGGCCGTGGCTGGTCGCGCTGGCCGAGATGGCCTACCAGTCCAGCGGGCATCGCCGGATCAAGAACCCGCGCATCTGGTCGCTGCACGATCTTGCGGCGCTGACGGAAGGCACGCCGTGAGCGGATTCGAAGCGCTCGAATTGATCGTCCGCGTCGAGGCCGAGCGCATTTGGCTGTGCTCGCCGGGTGTCGGACTGTTCAGCGGAGCACTCTCCAAGGCAAGCCTTGTTTCGCCCGGCCAGACCGCCGGTGTGCTTGCGACGCTCGATCGGCGCATGCGTCTGGTGGTCCCGGATGAAGTGCGCGGCGTGATCCATTCGAAGCCGCCGGATCGGCTGCACGCGCCGGTCCAGTATGGAGAACGACTCTACGAGATTGCCCCCCTGGACGTCGCTCACGTGGACGCGGTACTGCCCGGCGCCCCACACGCCGATGCCGGCGGCGAATTGGCCTTTCGTTCACCCCAGAGCGGCCGCTTCTACTATCGCAGTGCGCCGGGCGAAGCGGCACTCTGCGAAGTCGGCCGCCCGATCGAAGTCGGCACACCGATCGGCCTGATCGAAGTGATGAAGACCTTTACGCAGGTCATCTATCGCGCGGAACGCGGACTTCCGGCGCGCGCGAAAATAGTGCGCGTCGTGGCCAAGGACGGCAGCGATGTCGACGAGGGCGCGCTGTTGATCGTCGTCGAAGCGCGCTGATCCCAAAGCTAGACGAGTTCGTCGTCCTGGGAGGAAACGATGAAGAGCACGCAGCCCTTCTCGGTCGATTGCACGCCGTGCAGCGAGCCTTCCGACGCGACCTGATAATCGCCGGCGACCAGCGTCCGATCGCCGACGCGCAGGTCCCCGGAGACGACGAAACACTCTTCGCTCGTCGCATGCCGGTGCGACGGATAGGAAGTGCCGGCCGCCATCTTGACCAGCATCGTCACGCGCCGCCTAGCCGTGTCGACGAACAGCGGCTTGACCTCGATGCCTTCGAGGCCGGTGCGCTCGAATCCATCCGTGCCGCCGCGAATCGTCGAAAGTCCGGAAGAATTCAGACCTGGCGCGACGCTGAGATACCGCCAGGGCCGCTCGAACTCTCCCTGCGTCAGGTCTTCGACCTCGCGCAGCAACCTGGCGCGCAATTCGGGCCTGGGGGTCGGCGCCGCAACGCTGTCCTGTGCTTGGCAAACGTCCATGATCGCGGTCGTTGCCGCCAAGTCAGCGTGCTCGGCAACGCAGATCGGGCAACCGCTCGTCAAGTGCACCTTCAGGCCCGGAACTTCCGTGAGGGGCAGGCAGCCCAACACGTGAAGCGCTAGGCTCTCCTGCCAGCGGCAGAGAGGTTGCGCGTCGCGCTTTGAGGGATCGCCGTCTTGGGATCCGTTGCGCGATCGGTGTTGGGGATTCATTGTGCGTCCTCGAAAATCTTCAGCTTCTCTCGCAGCTTTAGCATACCCAGGCGGATGCGGGTTTTGATGGTTCCCAGGGACAGACCGAGAATGGCTGCTATTTCGGTGTGCGAAAGGCCCTGATAATAGGCCAATTCCAATGCGCGCGCCTGCTCCGGCGGAAGTTCGGCAAGAGCCGAGGCGACACGCTTTGAAACATCGGCCTGCTCCGCGCCTTCGGAGGGTTGAATGGCGGCATCGACCCTCGGCGATTCCCGGCGCAGATCCTCTTCGCGTGCGCTGCGCACCATGTGCGATCTGAGCGCGTCCAAGGAGCGCGATCTCGCGATCGTCAGCATCCACCCAAGCGCGCGCCCCCGGGCGGGATCGAAGCTCGCCGCGCTCTTCCAGATCTGCAGAAACAC